>CALBEY010000116.1 GCA_937888805.1 uncultured Burkholderiaceae bacterium | reverse complement strand
AGCCCCGCTGTCTCGAAACCGCACTTCTTGCTTGGCGGGATGGACGTTGACGTCAACGGCCTGAGGATCGATCTCTAAAAAAAGCACGTAGGCGGGCTGTCGATCGCCGTGTAAAACGTCGGCATAGGCGGCTCTGATAGCGTGTGAGACGGTGCGATCGCGAACGTGCCGGCCGTTGACAAACAAAAACTGTCGGTCGGCACGCGCTCGGGCTGCGGTGGGTCTCGTGACCAGTCCTTTTAAGGTGGTGGTGCCGCTGTTGGCCTCAATGATGAGTCCTTGCTCAGAAAACTCCTCACCGAGAACGTCGCGAATACGCTTGAGCATGGAACCTGCTGGCCATTGCTTGACGGCGCGTTCATTGTGAAATACCCGAAACACCACATCAGGATGTGACAAGCTGATGCGGGTCATGACGTCCATGCAGTGGCCAAACTCAGTGGCTTCGGCTTTGAGAAACTTACGCCGGGCAGGCACTGAGTCAAAGAGAGCGCGCACATCAACAACGGTTCCCACGGCCCCAGCGGCGGGTTCTGGCTCGGTTTGAGCCGTCATCTGCCAGGCATTGTTGCTTTGCGCGGTGCGAGAGGTGAGTGTCAAACGAGCCACTGAGGCGATTGAAGCCAGTGCCTCACCTCGAAACCCCATTGAGCTGACATTCTCTAGATCGTCTAGTGAACGAATTTTGCTGGTGGCGTGCCGCTGTAAGGCCAAGGCAAGATCATGGGATTCAATACCGCTACCATCATCAATCACGGCAATTCGACGAATACCACCAGCTTCAAGCCGAACCTCAATGGTTTGCGCGTTGGCATCGAGCGCATTTTCGACTAATTCCTTAAGCACTGAGGCGGGGCGCTCAATGACCTCGCCAGCGGCAATTTGGCTGATCAGTTGGTCGGGCAAAGCGGCAATACGCGCGGCAGAAACAGTCATGGCGAGCCTAAAAAAAGAAGCACCCTTATTGTAGAGGGTGCTTCGGCGTCTTGCTGCTTAAATGACGAGCTTCTAGCGGGTCGTTAGTCAGCGCGTGCCAAATGAGGGTTGCTGGCAAAAAATTGTATGACCCCTTTGTGCATGGCCGTGGCAAACCTCTCTTGGTGTTTGGCGCTGCGCAACAGGCGTTCTTCTGTCGGATTACTGATAAATGCGGTTTCCACCAACACAGAGGGCATGTCAGGTGAGCGCAGGACCGCAAAGCCAGCTTGTTCAACCTGCGGTTTGTGAAGGCGATACACCCCTTCGAGCTCGTTTAGAAATACCCGACCGACTTTGAGCGAGTCTTTAATCTGTGACGATGTCGATAAGTCTAAAAGTAGCTTGGCAACCTGGTTGTTTTGACCTTTCAAGTTGACGCCTCCAATAAGGTCAGAGGCGTTTTCCTTTTTGGCCATCCAACGGGCGGTCGTGCTGGTGGCGCCGCGCTCTGATAAAACGAAGACTGAGCTGCCGCCTGCCGTAGGACGCACGAACGCGTCAGCGTGCACGGAGATAAAAAGGTCAGCTTTGACACGACGGGCTTTTTCCACGCGAACGTGCAGCGGCACAAAATAATCGCCATCACGGGTGAGGTAGCCGCGCATACCAGGCGTGGCGTCGATTTTGGTTTTGAGTCTTTTGGCGATTGCAAGCACCACATTTTTTTCGTAAGTGCCGCCCTTGCCAACGGCACCGGGATCTTCACCACCATGACCAGCATCGATGGCGATGGTTAAGGTGCGTTGTCGAGACGGTCGCCGAGCGGTCGTTGTGGGCGCTGTTTTGGGAGTGACCTGGGGGGCTACTGGCGGTACTGAAGTAATTTGCGTTGGTTCAGTAACTGGTGCGCCTTGGTTTAAATTCTCAAGGATTTTGGCCAAAGGATCATCAGCACCAAAATCAGGCTGTTGATTTAACAACGCGATAAGGGGGTCTTGGGCAACAATAGGGTAGAGATCGAGTACCAGACGGTACTGGTAGTCACCGACTGGTTTTAACGTGAAAACTTGGGGGGCGATGGCTTGCTTGAGGTCGATCACAATACGGACAACGTCTGGGCGGTTTTGACCCACTCGCAGGGATGCAATGTAAGGATCGTCTGGTTTGATATCGCGAACCAAACTCTCTAACGCTGGGCTGAGCCTCAGACCGTCAATGTCCACCACCATTCGGTGTGGGTTTTCCAGCGTGAAATGTTCGGCCTTGAGTTCGCTATTGAGTTCAAGCGTGACGCGCGTGTAATCAGGCGCGGGCCATGTTCGCACCGCAAGAACGCCAGCTGCTGCCATGGCCATGCGCGGGAAAACCGGCAAACAAATCAAGGCGCCGGCAGCACTCAAAAGTTGGCGTCGCGTGATAGGCGCACGTTTGAGCGGCATTTCAATCAGGTCACTGACCCGTGGTGGGTTAATGTCTTTAGCCATTGTTGCCCTCGCTCAGTTTCTGCTCGTAATCCAGCGGTACGTCCCTCGTCCTGGTATTGCAGTGAAATATGCAAATCAGGTGAAGGCAATTGACCGGCAGCTTTTTCAGGCCACTCAATCAAAACAACCGCATTGGGGCGAAATAAGTCGCGAAACCCCGCGTCTTCCCACTCCCTTGGATCGTTAAAGCGATAAAAATCAATATGATAAAAGTATAAACTCGAAACTTTGTAAGACTCAAGCAGGGCGTAGCTTGGGCTTTTGATTCGCCCCTTGACGCCGCAATGTTCTAGGAAGGCGCGCGCAAAGGCTGTCTTGCCAGCGCCTAGGTTGCCTTGTAAGTAAATAGCCACGCCATTTGTCGGCCCATCGTGAGCAATAGTAGGGCTTGCAAAAGAGTTTACTGCATTGGGCATGCTTTGGAGCACAAGACTGGCCACCGCACGAGCCAAGACATCGGTTGCGGCTTCATCGGGCAAAAAGTGGCTTAAAGGCGTTGTTGTCATGCTGCAACATAAACGTTTTTTTCTATTTGCTAGCGTACCAGAATCACCAAACCAGAGCCGGCGAGCAACCTGGCGAGCTGTCATCTAGTGAGCGGTTCTGGTTTCAGTTAGGCCACAAAAAGCTGTGGCTGTCGCCTTGCCAATAGGTCACTGTCTTTTTTAGCCGATTGAAATTATCCTCGCATCACTTGTGTCGGTGGTTGCGTACCCACCCCGCAATAATCAGCAGATATCACGCAGTAACAACCAGGCGGATGATGTATCTTTGGCATAGTCTACTTTCTGATGAGAACACAATACTGGTATTGTGACGGCATTTCCCGTTCGAGGAGCGGCCATGAAGCAGGCCAGTCCAGATACAGAAGGGTCTTTGGCAGTCAGCGCATTCATTGATGCGTTGTGGCTCGAGGACGGGCTTGCCGCGAACACCTTATCGGCTTACCGACAAGACTTGGTGGCTTTTGAGCGTTGGTTGGCACATGAAAAACACAAAACGCTAGATCAAGCTAGCCAAGCCGATGTGATTGGTTGGCAGGCTCAGGCTCATGCTCAGACGCGACCGAGCACGGCCAATCGACGCTTGGCGACCTTGCGTCGTTATTTTTTATGGGCCAGGCGCGCAGGGCGTATACAAGTCGATCCTTGTTTGGAATTGCGCGCCGCCAAGCAACCCGTGCGCATGCCCAAAACACTCAGTGAGCAGCAGGTTGAGGCCTTGTTGGGTGCGCCGGCAGTGCAAACCGATCGGGGCTTGCGGGATCGAGCGATGCTTGAGTTGCTGTACGCCACGGGTCTACGGGTCTCGGAACTGGTTAACTTGGGTGTATTGGATTTGAGTCTTTCAGACGGCGTGGTTCGGGTTGTGGAGGGCAAGGGCGGCAAGGATCGGTTGGTGCCGCTTGGTGGTGAGGCTGCCCATTGGCTTGATCAATACCTTAAATCAGCGAGGATGTCCTTGCTTGGTGCTCGAACGAGTTCGGCGCTGTTTGTTACCGCGCGGGCGCAAGCCATGACGCGGCAGTCGTTTTGGTTGTTGATTAAAAAATATGCTGTGATCGCCGGTGTCCGCGCACCGATGTCACCCCACGTGTTGCGACATGCCTTTGCCACCCATTTGCTCAATCATGGTGCCGACCTGCGGGTGGTGCAATTGTTACTTGGGCATGCAGATATTTCAACCACACAGATATACACCCACGTGGCTCGCGAGCGCTTGCAGCAGTTGCACGCGCAACACCACCCCAGAGGCTAGAATGGCACTGTGCGGGCCTTGTTGCTAAACTGGCAAACTTGCCGCCGTAACTCAGTGGATAGAGTACCTTCCTCCTAAGAAGGGAGTCGCACGTTCGATTCGTGCCGGCGGCGCCATCCCACAGAAGCAGGATTTGATGTCAAGCGATCAAAGTCAAACGACCGTCAGCATGCAGCCGATCTTGATCGGCACCCTTATCGTGCTCATGGCCATGGGGACACGCGCCACCTTCGGTCTTTTCATGCAACCCATGGGCGTTGAGTTTGGTTGGTCGCGTGAAGTCTTCTCGATGGCGTTTGCCTTACAAAACTTAACCTGGGGTGTTGGGGCGATCGCGGCAGGCATGATGGCTGACCGCTATGGTTCTGGTCGCACAGTCGCACTGTCGGCTTTTTTGTATGCCATGGGTTTGGTGGGTACGCGCTTGGCAGGCACCGAAATGGAGCTTTATTTAACGGCGGGTTTGTTGGTAGGCCTCGGTCAAGCCGGCACCACATTTGCTGTTATTTTACCGGTTGTGGCGCGTTCAGCGCCAGCGAGCTATCGCAGTACCGCCATGGGCATCGCCAGCGCTGGTGGGTCACTGGGCCAATTTTTAGTGGTGCCCACAGGCCAGGTTTTGATTGATACCCTAGACTGGACAGGTGCTTATTGGGTGCTGTCAGTCTTTTTGGCGTGCGCCATTCCCATGGCTTACTACTTGCGCGGCAAACCGAGCAAAGGCACGGGGATAGAACTGTCAATGCGCCAAGCGATTGCGCAAGCGCTCCAGCACCGCAGTTTTCATTTCCTATTCTGGAGCTACTTCGTCTGTGGCTTTCACACGGCTTTCATCACGCTGCATCTGCCAGCGTTTGCCATTGATGGCGGCTTAAATGCGAGCACGGGCGCCATCGCCATTGGCTTGATCGGTTTGTTCAATGTGTTTGGGTCTTATTGGGCAGGGCGATTGGGTGGTAAATACAGTAAGAAAAACCTTCTCGCGGGCATTTACTCATTAAGGGCGATTGGCATGTTGTGGCTTATGTTTTTGCCGCTGTCGCCTTGGGTGATTTACGTGTTTGCGGCTTGGATGGGGATTTTTTGGCTGGGCACGGTGCCACTGACCCAAGGTTTGATTGCGCAAATCTATGGTTTACGATTTGCAGCCACCTTGTCAGGCATGGTTTTTTTGGGCCACCAAATTGGTAGTTTCACCGGTGTTTGGTTGGGCGGAAAAGTGCAGGCGATCACGGGCAATTATGATATTGTTTGGTGGATGGGTATTGCCTTGGCATTGATTGCCGGTGCGCTTTGTTTACCCATCCGCGAACAGTCCTTGGCTCAGCCTCAGGCTGCGGCTCAACCCAGCTAAATGGCAGGAGCACTCAGTGTCAGTCTCGCCCTCTCCATTATCATCACCAACACCCGACCAAGCAACCAATACCGCGTTACCCAAAACGCGTTTGGCTTGGCGCCTGGCGGGTTGGTTCTTGTTGGTGGCTGTGATGGCTGTCGGATTTCTGGGTTACCTCACCCCGGGTATGCGTCTGAACTGGGAAACCATTGCCGCCATGTGCGGTTTTTGAAGCATGCCAGCAATCGATTGGGCGCATTGGGATATCAATGATCTCTTGAGTCGGCCCGCGGATGAGGTTTTGGTGCTGACGGCCAATAACCGCTTGTCTCGAACCGTGACCGCGCAACTTGCTGACACCTTAACTGACCAAACAATTGAACTGCCACGCATCCGACCTTGGTCTGCTTGGCTTAACGGTTTGGCCTTTGAGCGAAGCTTTGATGGTGATGCGTCTCACATGGCTCGAGTGCTTGATACCTCGGCAGCGCGTTTGCTGTGGGCTGATGTCATTGCGCAAGCGGAGTCAGACGATGGGTTGATTGATGTCGAACAAACGGCTTTGTTGGCGCAACAAGCTGACAGTTTGCTTTGGCAATGGCAGGTTCACGTGCCCGAGTCAGCGCAAACACCGGATTATGTTCGTTTTTTGGCGTGGCGCGAAGCCTTCGAGGGGCGGTTGCGTGATCTTGGCGCCTTGGATCCAGATCGCTTGGCCGAACGAGTTAGGCAGTGGGTCGCCAATGGTGAGATTGCTTTGCCAGCGACGGTTGTTTTGGCGGGCTTTAACGAATATTCGCCGCAAATGCGAGCGTTGCTTGAGCAGTTGCAAAGCGCCTCGGTTCAGCTCGTCGAGCTAACCGGGGCGTCACCCACAGGGCCTGCTGCTCAGACGCCTACCATTGTCCGAGTTGGGTTTGAGTCCATGGCTGAGCAATGGCAAGGTGCGGCTCATTGGGCTCGTGAGCAGTTGGCAGCGCATCCACAAGGCCGGTTTGCCATCGTGGTGCCTGCCCTACAAAGCGAGGCCTCTTTGGCCCGACGGGTGCTAGCCCGTGTTTTAGAAGACTTCACCTTTAACGTCGCCGTGGCGCCACCCTTAGCCCACTGGCCACTCGGGCGAGCCATGCTGAACTGGTTGTCGCTGGCTGTTCAGCTGCAAACTGAAGGCCATGCCAAGCCGGCACTGGCGGGTCAAACGTTGGTCGGTGGCGGTTGCGTCGGCTTGGACAGCGAAGCCAGTGCTCGCGCTTTAATAGATGTCCAGTGGCGGCGCTGGCAGGTGACTGTTGTGACCACATCGCGTTGGCTCTCGGCCATTGAATCAGCCCCCAAACTATCAAAAGCGTGGTTAGACGTTCAAGCGATCTGGCATGACACCCTAGGCCCCATAGCGCCTTGGTTTTCTTGGGCCAATCGATTTCGACAAACACTAGTGGCCATCGGATTCCCAGGCGATACCACGCAAAGTTCGGCAGCCTATCAAGCCACACGGGCATTGGATGCGTTGTTATCGCAATTGGCGAGTCTTGATGATTTGTTACCAGCGCCCACGGTTGATGGCGCTTTGCAGATGCTTAAGCGACTGGCGCGTCAAACTGCTTTTCAGCCACAACGTGACCGACACGCGCGATTGGATGTGTTGGGTTTACTTGAGGCCGAGGGCGGCCACTGGGATGGGGTCTGGGTGATGGGCGTAACCGATGAGGTTTTGCCTGCCATGGCCAGTCCCAACCCGTTGATTCCGCTGCTAGCATTGAGTCAAGCCGGCGCGCCGCGTTCGACACCGGCGCGCGAGTTTGAGTGGGCCAAATCGTTGTATGCCGCGCTGTGTGCGCTGGCGCCAAACATGGTGTTTAGCTGGCCGGCTCGGGACGGCGATAGTCCGATGCGGGCGTCCCCGCTGATTGCTGACTTACCCATTGAATCGGCTGAGCAATGGATGATCGGTCGTGATCAAGATGTGGCCTCTATTGTTTTGGAATCGTGGTTAGACGAGCCACAAGTGGCCTTGCAACCCCATGAAAAAATTGGGGGCGGCGTGTCTGTGCTCGAGTTACAGGCAATCAACCCCTGTTGGGCGTTTTTTAAGCATCGTTTGGGCGTTGACGGATTAGCCGCGCACGCGGTTCTGCCCAACACCTCAGTGCAGCGGGGCATGTTGTTGCACAAGGTGATAGAGGATGTTTGGCTCTCGTTGGGTTCACAAGCAGTGTTGCTTGAGCAACAAGCCAGCGGTGAATTGCCCAATTTGGTTGAGAAACGGGTGGTTGAAAGGGCAGGGCATTATTTGGTTGATTGGCCACGGGCTTTGCGCTTGTTAGAAATGAAACGCAGTCAAACGGTAATTTTGGATTGGTTGTCGTTTGAGGCAACGCGTCCGCCGTTTCGAGTGGCTGAGTGCGAGCAAAGTCATCAATTGGTACTTGGGTCGCTTGATGGATTGTCCTTGAAGGTGTCTTTAGATCGCCTTGATCAGTTGCCCGATGGCCAAAGCCTACTGATTGATTACAAAACAGGCAAACACTTGCCCGATCCAGCCAAAGATTGGATGGGCCCGCGGCTAAAGAATGTGCAATTGTTGGCCTATGTTCAGGTTCTGAGTGAGGCGGGAGAGCCACCCTCAGCCTTGCTGTGGGGGCAGTTACATGCCGGCTCAGTAGCCTTGAGTGGGTTGTCACAGTCGGAAACGGGGATTGAGGGGGTAGCCGTGCTGTCAGCGCAGGCCTGGAGCTCGCTTGATTGGTCAGCGCAGTTGCTAGTGTGGCGTGATCGCCTGATGAGTCTGGGTGAATCATTTACTCGAGGTGACACCAGCAATGTGGTCTGGCATCACAAAGACATGAGCTTTTGTAAGATTCGTTCGCTGCTGCGATTGCATGAGGAAAGTGGTGATGAGTTTGACTGAACGCTTGCCTGACGATGCCGATCAGCGTGCTTTGGCGGTTGATCCGACCCGTTCATTTATCGTTCAGGCGCCTGCCGGCTCCGGCAAAACGTCATTATTGACCGATCGAATATTGGCGTTGTTGGCATGTGTCGATCGCCCTGAGCAAATCGTGGCCATGACTTTTACGCGCAAAGCGGCCGCTGAAATGCACATGCGCGTTATGGAAAAGTTAGCGCGCGCGACTGATGATCAAGCACCTGACGATGCGCACGAATACCAAGGGTGGTGTTTGGCACGCGCGGCTTTGGTTCGTGATCAAGCGATGTCGTGGGGCTTGTTGTCGCATCCTGCGCGTTTGCGTATTCAGACCATTGATGCCTTTTGCGCTTCGCTGGTTCGTGCCATGCCATGGTTCTCTGGCTTAGGGGGTATGCCGCGAATTGTGCAGGACGCCCCGAGTCTTTATTTAGAGGCAGCCAGACGAACGCTGTTGATGGGCAGCCAAGACAATGCTGTGCAACAAGTGTTGACTCACTTGGATTTGGATGTTGAGGCCGGCGCACAGGCGTTAGCAGACATGTTGGGTAAGCGCGACCAGTGGCTGCCGTTGTTAAGTGATGGCGATGACACCGATGTATTGGAAGAGAATTTATGGTCAGTGTTAACGGATGATTTGATGCAGCTCGCTCAAGCCATGCCATTGGGCTGGCAGGAGGCGCTGGCACCGATTGCAAGGCTGGCGGCGCAGGCGCTCAGTCAGGAAAAGCAATCAGCGCAAACGCACCTGCAACCGCTAGAACACTGGGTGCCTGGCGAACTGTGGCCGGACCCGAACCACATCGCGAAGTGGCATGCATTAGCCGATTTATTACTCACCAACCCAGGTGGGGTTCGTGTGCAAATCACCAAAGCGATTGGCTGCCCAACCCAGTCTAAGCAAAAGGCCTTGCTGCAGCAGTGGCTCGCCCCTTACGTTGGCCTCAAGCCTGCGGCCCCGTGGG
Source organism: uncultured Burkholderiaceae bacterium (assembly GCA_937888805.1). Taxonomy (GTDB): domain Bacteria; phylum Pseudomonadota; class Gammaproteobacteria; order Burkholderiales; family Burkholderiaceae_B; genus Algicoccus. The sequence goes on along the minus strand of CALBEY010000116.1, from coordinate 13,006 downwards.
TGGCGCGCTTGCATGCTGTGCGTCTGATGCCAGAGCCCGAATTGTCTGCCCAGCAAGCCACCATCCTTAAAGCCCAATTGGGTTGCTTGCGCTTGTGTGCCGCGCAATTGTTGACGCTGTTTGCGCAGCGTGGCGAAGTTGACTTCATTGAGGTGTCGCAGCGGGCTGTTCAGGCTTTGGGCCGAGCCGATGACCCCAGTGATTTGCTATTAAAGCTCGATGCGCAGTTAGCGCACGTTTTGGTTGATGAGTTTCAAGACACCAGCTTGCCACAATTGCGCTTGCTCGAACTGCTGACCTCGGGTTGGTTGCCTGAGGATGGGCGTACCGCTTTTTTAGTGGGTGACCCGATGCAGTCGATTTATCGGTTTCGTAAGGCTGAGGTTGGGTTGTTTTTGAAAGTACAGAACGAGGGCTTGGGGCTTGTGCCGCTTGAGCGACTGACGTTGACGGCGAACTTTCGTTCGCAGGGGGGCATCGTGCGCTGGGTCAACCAAACCTTTTTGCAGTTGTTCCCCGCGAGCAATGACGCCAATATGGGGGCAATCACTTATTCGAAGGCACAAGAATGGCATCCGATAAGCGACGCCCCAGCGGTGAGTTGGCACTTGCTTGATGATCAACCGGCGACTTGGAATCGGGTGGTTGAATTGGCGCAGCAGGCTTGGCAAACACACGCGCAGTCGTCTACACCAATGGCTATTTTGGTTCGTTCACGCTCACATTTGGGTGCCGTGACCCGAGTTTTACAGGCGGCAGGTTTACCCTGTCGGGCCATTGAGCTGGTGGCGCTTAAGCAACAGCCGGTGATCAATGACGTTTTACATTTGGCACGCGCTTTACTGCACTTGGGTGATCGCGCGGCCTGGGTTGGTGTGCTGCGCGCGCCTTGGTGTGGGCTGACATTGGGGACCTTGCATCAGTGTTTAATGGCTACCCCAGGTCTGACGGTGCCTCAGTGCTTGGCTCGTGTGTTGGCCAGCAATGAGTTTGCCGCAACGATTCAGGCCTCACAGCGTGTGCGGTTGCTGTCGGTGGCGAAGGTGTTGTTAAATGCCATTGATGACGATGGTTTGTTGCCCTTTGCGGCTCGACTAGAGCAGACTTGGCGGGCTTTAGAAGGCCACCGTCTAGTGGCCGAGACCAGCGATTATGAAGATGTTCAAGCGCTACTGCGTTTGATTGAAAACATGGCCGAGCACAGCTTTTTGGATGTCGATGCGCTCGAGCGCCGACTTCACGCCTTGTATGCCGAGCCGGCTGCTAGTGCGCGGGCCATTGATGTGATGACCATGCACAAGGCCAAAGGTTTGGAGTTTGAGACTGTGGTCTTGTTGGGTCTTGAGCGTCAACCGCCGGCAGACCGGGCGCCTTTGTTGCGTGTTGAACAATCAGAAGCGCGGGTGTTGTTTGGACCGGTCAAGTCCAAAACAGAAACGGAGCAGGATCGATTGGCATTGTTTTTAGGGCGTCGCGAAGCGATACGCATGGCCTACGAGACTGATCGGCTCATTTATGTGGCGGCAACCCGCGCACGAGAGAATTTGCATCTGGTGGCTTGTCACGGGCTCGATCCTAAGACGGGCGATTGGCAAAGCCCGAAGAAAAACAGTCTGCTAGATCGGTTATGGCCACATTGTCCCTTGCCGCCACCGAGTGGCGAGCAGCCAGCCGTTGCGCAGGGCACAGAAGATTTTGGGGCTCAACCAGTCTGGCGAGCACCAGTCATGTGGCGCCGAAAACAAGCGATGGCCTTGCCGCCTTTGTCCTCTGCAACCATTGCGGGTGAGGACCGTTACGGATGGGGGGTGTCTGAAACCGCTGAACGTTTGGTTGGGGTGTTGATTCACGCGTGGTTGGCCCATTGGGCGAGCGCCAAGGATGCTGCTTTGGTGCTACCGGCTGCGCCCTTGGTGCAGTCACAGTTGCAAGCGCTCGGGTTGCCCGGGGCCTTGCGGCCAACCGCGGCAAACGAGGTGCTATCTGCCTTGGCGGCCATGCGCGAGAGCGAAAAAGGGCGCTGGTTATTGAACCAACCGCACCGTAAAGTGGAGTGGGCATTGCTTGATGCGCGCCAGACGGTCTCGATTATGGATCTGGCCATTGAGCGGGCAGACGATTGGCTGGTGGTGGACTACAAAACAGCACGCCCAGCCCCCCAGGAATCGTTGGGACAATTCGAAGCGCGCATGTTGGCACGATATCGTGGTCAATTGCAACGTTATGTGGCGCAATTGCAGGCGTTTGACGACAAGCCTGTGCAAGCCGCTCTTTACTTTCCGCGCGACGACCTTTGGCTGACAGTGTGAGCGGCTTGAGCCTGCTAGAATGGCAACGGCGGGCCCCTTCGCATGGTTCGGCGGTTAATCTGGTCAGGTCGGGAACGAAGCAGCCACAGCCGTGCAGAGTCAGTGCCGAAGTAAGGCTCGTCATTTTGTTGTTCGGTGACAAATCACTTATCGCAGGACATGGGTTCACATGAGTTATTTGGTTCTTGCCCGCAAGTGGCGACCGAAAGATTTTGAAGGCCTCGTGGGTCAAGAGCACGTGGTGCGCGCCTTGACGCATGCCTTGTCGACCCAACGGTTGCACCACGCTTGGCTCTTTACGGGCACACGTGGGGTTGGCAAGACCACCTTGTCACGCATTTTGGCCAAGTCGCTGAACTGTGAAACTGGCATCACTCCCACACCCTGCGGTATATGTCGAGCGTGTACTGAAATTGATAGCGGTCGGTTTGTCGATTATGTTGAGCTTGATGCGGCCTCTAACCGCGGCGTCGATGAGATGACGAGCTTGCTGGAGCAAGCGGTGTATGCGCCTGTCATGGGTCGTTTTAAGGTTTACATGATCGACGAAGTCCACATGCTCAGTGGCCACGCGTTCAATGCGATGCTCAAAACGCTTGAAGAACCGCCACCGCACGTGAAGTTCATCTTAGCGACCACCGATCCACAAAAAATTCCACCGACCATCTTGTCGCGTTGCCTGCAGTTCAATTTAAAGCAAATGCCAGCCGACTCGATTGCGCAATATCTCGCACACGTGCTCGAACAAGAGCAGGTCAGTTTTGAAGCTGGGGCGCTTTCCTTGATTGGGCGCTCGGCCTCCGGTTCGATGCGTGATGCACTCTCATTGACTGACCAAGCGATTGCTTACAGCGCTTCTAACCTCACGCTTGAAGCCGTGCAAGGCATGTTGGGCAGCGTCGATCAGACGCACCTGATTCGATTGTTGCAGGCTTTGTGTGATAACGACGCACCAGAAGTTCTGGCGGTGGCTGATGCCTTGGCCACACGAGGCTTGTCATTTAAGACGGCCTTAGGCGATTTGGCGATTCTTTTATCCCGCTTATCGATTCATCAGCACGTGGGTGCTATTGACGATGAGGACGCAACGCTTAATCCTGAGATCGGGCAGCTGGCACAGTCGTTAAGCCCTGACTTGGTTCAGCTTTTTTACACCGTGGCAGTACATGGTCGGCAAGAGTTGAGCTTGGCGCCCGATGAGTACGCCGGTTTCGTGATGGTTTGCCTGAAGATGCTGTCCTTTTCAGCGAATCGCCCCGCAGCTGAAAAAAAAACCCTGAAATCTGACCCCAATCCGGTCAGCCCCTCAGAACCCATCAGTCAAACAGCACCGGTTGTCCCCGTTGAGTCGGTAGAACCGAACAACGAGGCTGTTGCCACGGCGTTCGAGTCGGCGCAAGAACCAGAATCAGTATTAGCGCCAGTACCAGCGCCACAAGCTGTCCCTGAACCTGCGGAAAGTTTGGCGGCAACGGCAGGCGCAGATGATGTTGTGGGTCAGTGGCCGGTGTTGGCAGCTGAGTTGCCACTCTCTGGCATGGCGCAGCAATGTGTCTTGCAAGCGGCTTGTTTGGGCTTTTCAAACGATGAGTTGCGTTTGATTGTGCCCACAGATGCATTGGCCAAAGGGCCACACTTGGATCGTATCAGACAGGTCTTGGCCCAAAGGTATGGCGCTGAGGTTAAGCTAACGGTTATTGTGGGTGAAGTTGGCGCCGGTTTGTCAGCCCAATGGTTTGCAGAAGAGGCTGAAAAAGCACGGCTGGCGGCGGCGGTCCAAACGTTGGATGAGGATCCGTTTGTTCAGGCTTTGATTCAGTCGTTTGGCGCGCAAATCGTACCGGGTTCAATCAAGCCAGTGACGGCGTCACTTAACCCGCCAAACACATAAACCAATCGTTTAAACGGACACTCAATACAAAAGGAAAACAGTCATGATGAAGGGACAAATGGCAGGCCTCATGCGCCAAGCCCAACAAATGCAAGAAAACCTCAAAAAAGCACAAGATGCGTTGGCTGAGGTGCTGGTTGAAGGCGCGGCTGGCGGCAGCTTGGTCAAGGTCACGATGACATGTCGTCATGACGTCAAGCGTGTGGTGATTGATCCGAGTCTTTTGACAGAGGACAAAGACATGCTCGAAGACTTGGTGGCGGCTGCCTTTAATGACGCCTTGCGCAAGGCTGAGGCGACATCACAAGAGCGGATGTCGTCTTTGACAGCGGGCTTGCCTTTGCCACCTGGCATGAAGTTGCCTTTCTAAAACTGCCACAAACGGATGAGCCCGCACTTACCCGAGCCACAGCCTTTGGTGGCGCTCGTGGATGCTTTGAAGGCGCTGCCAGGTGTGGGGGTCAGAACGGCGCGACGGATGGCCTATCACTTATTGCAGCATGACCCGCAGGCCGCTCAAGCGTTGTCTGAGGCGTTGCACCAAGCGTTGACAGCGCTGTTGCATTGCGAACAGTGCAACGGCTTTTCTGAGACTGCGGTCTGCGTGACTTGCCTCAACCAGCAGCGCGACCAAAGTGTGCTCTGCGTGGTTGAAACCCCAGCCGATCAAAACACGATCGAGTCAACGCACAATTACCGCGGGCTTTATTATGTTTTGATGGGACGTGTCGCACCGCTCGAGGGTATGGGTGCTGAGCAAATCAATCTCAATCGGCTGGTTTCTCGGGCCACGAACGGTCAAGTTGAGGAAGTGATTCTGGCGACCAACTTCACCGCTGAGGGTGACACCACGGCGCACTATTTGGGTGAAATTTTGCGGCAGAAAGGCGTGAGGGTCACCCGAATTGCGCGCGGCGTGCCCGCGGGCAGTGAAATTGAATACGTTGACGCGGGAACCGTGGCTTGGGCGCTCATGGAGCGCAAAGCGACTTAATCCGAATTTCTCTTGTCGATCAGCTTAATGATGCTTGAGAGATCCAGATCGCCATGCCCTTGTTGCGCGTGCAAGGCAAAAAGATTGCGAGCCAATTCGCCCATTGGGGTGGCCCGGCCACTTTGTAGGGCGGTGAGCGCGGCTAAGCCCAAGTCCTTCAGCATGTGATCCACCGAAAAGCCACCCTGATAGCCATTTGCCGCAGGCATATTCGTGTTGATGCCGGGCCACGGGTTTTTGTGGTCTAGAGCCCAGTTTTGGCCTGAGCTGAGCGTCATGATTTCAGTCAGTACTTTTGGGTCTAGGCCGTTGGCGACACCGAGACTTAACGCCTCGGCGGTGCCCACCATCATGATCCCGAGCATCATGTTATTGGCGATTTTGGCGGTTTGCCCAGCGCCCGCATCGCCCGCATGAAAAATGTTTTTACCCATGGCATTAAGAACCGGTCGTGCCCGCTCAAGATTGGATGCCAAACCCCCGATAATAAAGGTCAGTGTGCCCGCTTGAGCGCCTGTGGTACCACCCGAAACCGGTGCATCGAGTGCTGCCAAACCCAGCGCATCGGCCGCGTCATGTAAGCGCCGGGCACTTGCCGGTGCAATCGTGCTGCAGTCAAGAATGAGCGTATCGGGGGCAAGGTGTTGCAAGAGTCCTGCCTCACCCAAGTAGAGCGACTCAACGTGTTCGCTCGCAGGCAACATGCTGATGATGACATCGGCGTTAACGCAAGCGCTGCGCGCAGTATCGTGGTTTGTTGCCCCGGCATGAACAATGGGGTCAGCCAAGGCACTCAGACGGTCATAAACCTGCACCGCAAAACCCGCTTTCAAGAGATTTAGCGCCATCGGCGCGCCCATCTTGCCTAGGCCAATAAAACCAACGGTTTGCATGCTGTCGATCTCCTAGTGATGGTTACACCAATAACGCATCGAGTTTTTTGGCATCGCTGACAAAAACGCGAATGCCTTCGGCGAGTTTGTCCTGAGCCATGGCGTCTTCGTTCATCATAAATCGGAAGCTTGACTCGTTCAGTGCTAAGGCTGGTGTGGCTTGGGCACGGGCAAAGTCGGGTGTTAAACGGGCTTGGACCGTGCCTGGCGTGCTGTCGAGTTCTGCCAATAAGTCAGGACTGATGGTTAAAAGGTCACAGCCGGCAAGCGCCAATATCTGGCCGCTGTTTCTGAAGCTGGCACCCATGATTTCGGTGTTGATGCCGTGTGATTTGTAATAGCCATAAATGCGCGCAACCGATTGGACGCCCGGGTCGTTGGCACCACGATTGGCCGCCTCGTCCCAAGCGCTGCCAGCGGCTTTTTTGTGCCAGTCGTAAATCCGGCCCACAAAAGGTGATATCAAGGTCACACCTGCATCAGCGCAGGCCACCGCTTGGGTCAGGCTAAACAAAAGTGTCAAATTGCAGTGAATGCCCTGTTGTTCGAGGGCTTGAGCCGCGGCAATGCCTTCCCAAGTGGCGGCTATTTTGATGAGGACGCGTTTGGGGTCAATACCGGCTTGGCCGTAAAGATCAATCAAGCGTTTGGCCCGATCAACGGTGGCTTGGGTATCGAACGATAGGCGTGCGTCGACCTCGGTTGAGACGCGACCGGGCACTATTTTTAAGATTTCCGTACCAAAAGCGACCAACAGTTGGTCAACCACGGCCTCGGTTTGCCCAACAGGGGTGAGACTTAGGCTGCGAGCAAGCAGGGTTTGGTACGCCGGCAGTTGAACCGCTTTGAGAATAAGCGAGGGGTTGGTGGTGGCATCTGTGGGCTGGAAGCGACGCATGCCCTCAAAATCGCCGGTATCAGCCACGACGGTGGTGTTTTGTTTGAGCGCATCGAGCAAAGTGGACATCGGCGTTATACTTCCAAGGTTTGCATACAGATTCTAAAACCGGGGTTCATCAGCGTGCTGCCATTTATCTTTCCCGGGGATGTTACCCAATATCCTCCCGCCATTCTAGCCTTGGCAGACGGAACTATCTTCCGAGGCCAGTCTATTGGTGCCAATGGCCACAGTGTGGCTGAAATTGTTTTTAACACTGCCATGACGGGTTATCAGGAAATCCTAACCGACCCGAGCTATAGCGGCCAAATAGTCACCCTGACCTACCCCCATATCGGTAACACAGGCATCAACGACGAAGACGTTGAGTCCACCAAAGTGCATGCGGCGGGGTTGGTGATTCGTGACTGTTCCTTGCGCGTATCGAATTTCCGGTCAACGCAATCGCTGCCCGAATACTTAAAAGCCCAGGGTGTGGTGGCGATTGCCGGCATCGACACGCGAAAGTTGACGCGCATTTTGCGAGAAAAGGGTGCACAAGGGGCATGTGTTTTGGTGGGTGAGGATGCCCATCAAGCGCTGGCCATGGCGCAGCAGTTTGCTGGCATGGTTGGTCAAGACCTCGCCAAAACCGTGTCAACCACCTCGCAGCAGGACTGGGTCGGTTCGACTTGGCAGCTCGGTAGTGGGCATGGCACGGGATCGGGTGATGGCCCACATGTCGTGGCATACGACTTTGGCGTGAAACAAAATATTTTGCGGCTCATGGCTGAACGCGGTTGCCGCATCACTGTGGTGCCAGCGCAGACCACGGCCGAACAAGTCCTGGCGATCAAGCCTGATGGAGTGTTTTTATCAAATGGTCCGGGCGATCCCGATCCGTGTGACTACGCCATTGAAGCGACGCGCGTGTTTCTCGAGAAAAAAATCCCGATCTTTGGGATTTGCCTTGGTCATCAAATCATGGGTTTGGCCGTTGGTGCGAGTGCCGTGAAGATGAAAACCGGACACCATGGCTCAAACCATCCCGTTCATGATTTGGCCACGGGTCGAGTCTTTATCACGGCACAAAACCACGGGTTTGCTGTCGATGCCAAGACATTGCCGGCCAATGCACGCGTGACCCATGTCTCTTTGTTCGATGGCACCTTACAAGGCTTTGAGCTGACTGATCGGCCTGCCTTTTGTTTCCAGGGGCATCCCGAGGCCAGTCCCGGTCCGCGCGACATTGTCGTGTTGTTCGATAAATTCATGAGCCTTATGGCCAACGCACCACAAAACTGAAGACACTATGCCCAAACGTACTGACATACAAAGCATTCTCATCATCGGCGCGGGCCCCATCATCATTGGGCAGGCATGCGAGTTTGATTATTCGGGCGCACAAGCTTGCAAAGCGCTTAAAGCGGAAGGCTATCGAACGATACTGGTCAATAGCAACCCAGCCACCATCATGACCGATCCCGAGACGGCTGATGTCACCTACATCGAGCCCATCACTTGGGAAGTTGTTGAAAAAATCATTGAAAAAGAAAGACCAGATGCCTTATTGCCCACCATGGGCGGGCAAACGGCGTTGAATTGCGCTCTAGAGCTTGATCAACGGGGTGTTTTGCAGCGCTTTGGGGTTGAGTTGATTGGCGCCAATGCGGCTGCGATTGAAAAAGCCGAAGACCGGCAGAAATTTAAAATGGCCATGTCCGCCATCGGGTTGGAGTCTGCTAAGTCGGGTGTGGCGCATACTTTGGAAGAGGCCCTTCTTGTGCAACGTCGTATCGCTGAGGAAACCGGCAGTATGGGGTTTCCCATGGTGATTCGGCCAAGTTTTACACTCGGTGGATCGGGTGGTGGCATTGCTTACAACGCCGAAGAGTTTGAAACCATTTGCCGGCGTGGCCTTGAGGCGTCACCCACCAGTGAGTTATTGATCGAAGAGTCTTTGCTCGGCTGGAAAGAGTATGAGATGGAAGTGGTGCGCGACCATGCCGACAATTGCATCATTGTCTGCTCCATTGAAAACTTGGATCCGATGGGCGTGCACACGGGCGACTCAATCACCGTTGCGCCAGCACAGACGCTGACGGACAAGGAATACCAGATCATGCGTGATGCTTCGATCGCGGTGTTGCGTGAAATCGGGGTAGACACGGGTGGCTCGAATGTGCAGTTTGCGCTCAATCCACGTGACGGGCGTTTGATTGTGATTGAGATGAATCCTCGCGTGTCGCGTTCATCAGCCTTAGCCTCTAAAGCCACGGGGTTTCCGATCGCCAAAGTGGCGGCACGTTTGGCCGTGGGTTATACGCTCGATGAACTGCAAAACGAAATCACCGGTGGCGCTACGCCAGCCTCATTTGAGCCTACCATTGATTACGTGGTCACCAAGATCCCTCGTTTTGCGTTTGAAAAGTTTCCACAAGCCGATGCTCGACTGACCACGCAGATGAAGTCGGTGGGTGAGGTCATGGCGATTGGCCGTACTTTTCAAGAGTCTTTGCAGAAAGCCATGCGCGGACTGGAAGTGGGTGTCGACGGCTTAAACCAAAAAACAGTTGACCATGAAACCATTCAGGTTGAGTTGGGCGAGCCTGGCCCAGAACGGATTTGGTACGTCGGTGATGCGTTTGCGCAAGGCTTCACCCTTGATCAAGTCCATGAACTCACCAAAATCGATCCATGGTTTTTGGCGCAGATCAAAGAGATTGTTGATATTGAGCTTGCGCTTGAGCAAAAGACGCTTTCTGATCTCGATCCTTCAACGATGTTGCAACTCAAGCGACGTGGGTTTTCTGATCGCCGTTTGGCTTTTTTGCTCGATACCAACGAGTCTGAAGTTCGCAAGCGCCGACACCAATTCAATGTGCGCCCGGTCTTCAAACGTGTGGATACGTGTGCGGCTGAGTTCGCAACGGACACGGCTTATCTTTATTCCACCTACGAAGAAGAGTGTGAGGCCGAGCCTACCGACCGCAAAAAAATCATCGTTCTGGGCGGTGGTCCAAACCGTATCGGCCAAGGCATTGAGTTTGACTATTGTTGTGTTCACGCGTCCCTGGCGTTGCGCGATGATGGCTATGAAACCATCATGGTTAACTGCAATCCAGAGACAGTATCGACGGATTACGACACATCAGATCGCCTGTACTTTGAACCCTTGACGCTTGAAGACGTGCTGGAGATCGTTCACATTGAAAAGCCTGTGGGCATGATTGTTCAGTACGGTGGGCAAACACCGTTGAAACTGGCACGTGATTTGGAAGCCAACGGCGTGCCGATTATTGGCACAAGCCCTGAGTCCATCGATATGGCCGAAGACCGTGAGCGCTTTCAAAAGCTGTTGCACAAACTGGGTCTGCGTCAACCCGCTAATCGCACAGCCCGCACTGAAAGTGAGGCTTTGGCCCATGCGCAAGAAATCGGTTACCCGCTGGTTGTTCGTCCGAGCTACGTGTTGGGCGGTCGGGCGATGGAAATCGTTCATGAACAAACCGACCTTGAGCGCTACATGCGCGAGGCTGTCAAAGTCAGCAATGACTCGCCCGTTCTCTTGGACCATTTTTTGAATCATGCCATCGAAGTCGATGTGGATTGTTTGTATGACGGACATCGCGTGTTTATTGGCGGCGTGATGGAGCACATTGAGCAAGCGGGTGTGCATTCAGGCGATTCTGCGTGTTGCTTGCCGCCGTATTCGCTTCAGACCGATGTGATTGAAGAAATCAAGCGCCAGACGGCCTTGATGGCCAAAGCGCTGAACGTTCGGGGATTGATGAACGTTCAGTTTGCGGTACAAGATGGCGATGTTTATGTGCTGGAAGTTAATCCGCGTGCGTCGCGCACGGTGCCGTTCGTCTCAAAAGCAACGGGCTTACCACTCGCCAAAATCGCTGCTCGCGCCATGGCGGGGCTGTCCTTTGACGACCAAGGTTTGGGTGCTGAGGTGGTGCCACACTTTTTCTCAGTTAAAGAGGCGGTGTTCCCATTCTCGAAGTTTCCAGGGGTGGACACCATTCTGGGCCCTGAGATGAAGTCAACCGGTGAAGTCATGGGTGTTGGTGAGAGTTTTGGTGAGGCGTTTGTGAAGTCGCAAATGGCAGCCAGTGTTAACTTGCCTGAGTCGGGCACGGTTTTTATCAGCGTCAAAGACGAAGACAAGCCACGCGCCATTGAAGTGGCCGCCCGTTTGCACGAGCTTGGATTTAAGCTTTCTGCCACGCGTGGTACAGCCGCCGCCATCATCAAGGCTGGTCTTCCGGCGGTGGCTGTGAACAAAGTGGCTGAGGGTCGTCCGAACGTGGTTGATTTGCTCAAGAATGGCGAGGTGGCATTGGTTATCAACACGGTTCAAGAGCGACGCAATGCCATTTCAGACTCGCGTGCTATCCGGACACAAGCCTTGGCTAACCGGGTGACTTACTACACCACGATCTCGGGTGCTTGGGCGGCGGTTGAAGGCATGCATTATTTGCGCCAAGGCCGAGGATTGCAGGTTTACGCTTTGCAGGACCTGCATGCTTCATTGAAGCGCTAGGGCGCTAAGGCTTGGCCATGGCTGTTTTCATCACTGGTGCCAGTAGCGGGATAGGGCAAGCTTTGGCTTGGCACTACGCCCGCGCCGGTCACACCTTGGGCCTGGTTGCTAGGCGAAGCGAGCGCTTGGTGCAGCTCTGTGAGGCATTGCCCGGGCAACATCACGCTTACACTTTGGATGTGCTTGATCGAGGCGCATTGCACCAGGCTGCGCGTAAGTTTGAAGCAGCGGTTGGTGTTGTTGATGTGGTGATTGCCAGTGCCGGTGTTAGCGCAGGCACCTTAACGGAAACGGTTGCCGACTTTGAGGTTTTCGAACGCATTTTTGCTGTCAATGTGATGGCCACCATGGCCACCTTTGAGCCCTTTATTGCGGGCATGTCCGAACGACGCTCGGGAACGCTGGTGGGGATTTCCAGTGTGGCCGGTATTCGGGGTTTGCCTGGTGCCGGCGCTTACAGCGCTTCGAAAGCAGCGGTCACCACTTATTGCGAGAGTCTGCGGCTTGAGTTGCAGCCGAATGGGGTAACGGTCGTCACCATCGCACCAGGTTATGTTCAAAGCGAGATGACCGCAAAAAACCCATACCGAATGCCTTTTTTGTTGTCCGCCGATGCCTTTGCAGTGCGTGCGGCGCGGGTGATTGAAGCCAAGCGTCGTTACGCGGTGATTCCTTGGCAGATGGCGATTGTGTCGCGCCTGATGCGCATACTGCCCAACGCCCTCTATGACCGCTTAGCGGTCAATGCCCCCAGAAAACCGCGCAGCGGTAACTGATTAAGCTGATGGGCGGTGGTTTTCATCCCGGCTCAGTGCCCGAGATCGTTGTCGCTGTTAGTCAAATGATCCACGTTGCCCCATTGCACAAGTGACCACAGGAAAGTCGGTGGGGCAGGTGTTAGCGAAATACGGTTGACACTGGCGTTCAGCAAGAGGGCTTTTCTGGGGGCTTGCAGGTCGATACCCATGGCTTGGCGCCAAATGATATCCATGGCGCCGCCATGGGTCACCACCACCACGCGCTTACCGGGGTGTTGAGCCGCTACTTTGTGTAGGCTTTCAGTGACACGCTGATGGAATTGTCGCAATGTTTCGCCGTCAGGAATCACCCCATCGGGGTGACGTTCAGCCCAGACTTTGGCGACCTCGGGTGCGTGCTCTTGCATGCGGTCAAATTCAATGCCTTCAAGCACGCCATAGTTTCGTTCCCGTACACCTTCAATGAGAGTTAGGGGTAGGGCCAGTGCCTGGGCCACGGCTTGGGCGGTTTGTTTTGCACGTAAAAGGTCACTGCTGTAAACCGCATCGATGGTCTGTTGTTGGCTGGTGTGTTGATTACTCAGGTGAATGGCCAAGGCATCGGCTTGGGCTCGACCATTGTCATTGAGTTCGATATCACGCCAACCTTGAATACGTCGTTCGACGTTCCACGGGGTTTGGCCATGCCGAACGATCAAGATTTCTGTGCTGCTCATGATGATTGGGGTGCTT
>CALBEY010000115.1 GCA_937888805.1 uncultured Burkholderiaceae bacterium | reverse complement strand
ACCATCTCGGCAAGTCGTTTGCTCGCCCCCATCACGTTGGTTGGGCGCACGGCTTTGTCGGTGCTAATTAAAACAAAATCCGTGACGCCGGCGGCCATGGCCGCTTGGGCTGTGATGAGTGTGCCAAAGACATTGTTCTTTAGCCCCTCAGTGGGATTGTGTTCAACCAGCGGTACATGTTTGTAGGCAGCGGCATGATAGACCGTGTCGGGTTTGATGGTGGCCATGACTTCGGTCATGTGACGCTTATCTTGAACCGAGCCTAGAAGGGCAATTAGTTCAGTAGATTGGGTTTCTAGTCGATGTTCGAGTTCGGCATGGATTTGATATAAGGCGTGTTCGCTTTGTTCGAACAACACCAGTTTGTTTGGACCGATGGCCGCGATCTGACGGCATAATTCGCTACCGATCGAACCACCGGCACCAGTAACGAGCACGACTTTGTTCGCAATGGTTTTGCCCAGCAAGTCGAGGTTGGGTGACACGGAGTCTCGGCCGAGCAGGTCTTCAATGTCTAGTTCACGTAGGTCTGAAACGGTTACTTTGCCCTGTGCAAGGTCGGTGACACTTGGCAGGGTGCGAACCGCAACTTTGGCGGCTTTCATTTCTGACAGGATTTCGTTACGCCGATGCCGTGAAATTGAGGGTAATGCCAAAAGAACAATTGATATGTCCTTCTCGCTTACGATCTTGCCTAGGTCTGCGGGTTTGTACACCGGCAGACCATTGAGAGTTTGGCCTTGTAGCCTTGGGTCGTCATCTAAAAAGCCAACCACCCGCATCTCGTGGCTATTGGTCATGGCGTTTAATAACTGTCTGCCTGCCACACCGCCCCCGTAGACCAATACTTTGGGCAGGTTCAGTCGCTTTAGGATGTCACGGTAGGCACCACCCAGCCAATAGGCTGCAATTCCTCTAGAAAAGCCCACTGCCAGCAGCAACAAGATGGGTTGGATGATTCCTACCGTTCGAGGCACTCCAGAAATGCCGATGACTGATATGACCAGACCAAAAGCCAAGGCATAAAGCACGAAGGCTCTCATCACAAAACTGATGGCGATAGAGTTGGCGTGACGAAAAATCACACGGTAAAAGCCATGGGTGATGAACAAAGGCAGGGCAAACAATAATGACACGCCAATAGCAAGATCGGCCCGCCAAATGATTTTTCCATACAAGGGCACCCATTCGTCGAGTCTTAAGAAAAATGCCGTCCAAACGGTCAACACACAAAGGGTGGCGTCAAGTAACAACACCACGACCCGTTTCACGGGTCGTGGCAGAGCCAGTATGGGGTTGGTTAAATGGGGGGCTTTCTTTTCTGCCATGGTTGGTTTCGGTTTTTATTTTCAGTGCAACACTTTAGTGCGCGACGCCGTCGCGCCGTAAGACGCGAAGGGCGGTGAGCCATAGTATTTTAATATCAAGGGCCATGGACTGTTGTTTTAGGTATTGTGTATCGTAGGCGACTTTTTGTGGGATCGGTATGTCGTCACGGCCATTGACTTGCGCCCAACCGGTCAACCCTGGTCGCAAGTTGTTGACACCGGCTTTGGTTCGCAGTTCGATCAGGTCGTCTTGGTTAAACAGTGCGGGTCTGGGGCCAACCAGGCTCATGTCACCCACCAAGATGCTCCAAAGCTGGGGCAACTCATCAAGGCTGGATTTACGCAGAAATGAGCCGATGGGGGTCAGGTGTGCATCGGGGTTGCTGAGCAGGTGGGTGGCCACGGCTGGTGTGTCTGTTTTCATGCTGCGAAACTTTGGCATTTCGAATAGCGTGTTGTGGCGCCCCACCCTTTTAGACCAGTACAAGATCGGGCCTGGCGAGGTGAGCTTGACGGCCAGAGCCGTTAGCAGCATGGGCACTAGCAGCATCACGCTGGCTACTAGTGCGACACAAAAGTCAAAGAGTCGTTTCAAGGTTGTTTGGCTGTGATGACGATGTTGGCTTAGTTTGTTTGGTGATTTGATGGTTTGGTTGCTTGGTTGGTTTGGTAATTTGGTTTGGTAATTTGGCCTTTTGGCCTTTTGTAGCCACATCCGAGCATTAAACAAATACTTGTTCTGATTGTATGTCGGATCTTTTGGGTGGCGGGCTTGGTT
>CALBEY010000114.1 GCA_937888805.1 uncultured Burkholderiaceae bacterium | reverse complement strand
AACTGCCCATCGCCGTAAACGAATCGATGTTGGACTGCTGCCATCGGGTGTTTTGTGAAGAGCAAGATCGGGTAACCCAAGCTCGCATTGCGCGAGCCTGGGTGACTTACGAGTCGGCCATGAATCTGTTTCCCAAGGCACCATCGCCGCCCTCTCAGCCAACACAGCCACCTCAAACTACGGCCACACAAACCACCGCCGATGAGGCTCTGATTGCGCGCTATCGGGTTCATTGCCACTATTTAAAACATAGCTGCTTTATTGATGGTGAGGTGCTGGCAAAACCCCAAGTGCTTCGATCCCTTGATTTGACGATTGTGCATGGCGAAGAAGATGCCTTGTGCCCTATTCAAAACAGCGTAACTATCAAAGGGGTCGCGCCGCAAACACGATTGATACGCGTGGCAGGTGCTGGCCACGACCTATCAGACAAGGGCATGTCGGCGGCGACCCTTGTTGAGATTGAGCGTTGGGCTGCTGCGGGCGATCCCTTGCCGTGAAAGACTGCCCAGTAAGGGTGCAGCGCCAAGTCCTACAAACCTTCACCGTCGATGCAAGGTGGTTGATTGCCTGACTTTTTTCCTAAAATTACTTTGTTATGGCTTGTGGATTTACTTTGTTATTGCCGAAAAAAAGAGGCAACGAATATCGCGCAAACGCACAGCTGGCCTAGTTCCCTACTGTTGGCAACCAGATAAAAAAGTAGTTTTTAATTGTTCAATGTCATTCTTTTGTTCAACAAAAAAGCGCGGTGGTACCACATTGTTTTAACGATCCGCGTTCATGTGCTGCGCATGAAATTTCAGGTGTTCGCCGATGAAGCTGGCGATGAAGTAGTAACTGTGGCTAAACCCAGGATGCAGTTTCAAGTTGAACTCGACGTCAGCGACGCGTCAAGCGTATTGCAGCAATTCAGGCTTGAATTGTGGCGCTAAAAATTTATCGGCTTCGCCTTGGTCAACCAACGCTGGATTCGTCGGGTTCTTCAAGGCTTATACGACTACCCCCACCACGGCGAAAGGCTTAATCGCGACTTAAGTCCGAACATCAATTCAGTGGCATTAGCGTTTGCTCGCAAATTTAACGGGCGTGTACAGGCCTCTGGTGATGCGGCTCTAAATTTGCTGTGTCTCTCATCCCAAGTCCTAGCACGTTGGACTTATTTGTCCGACGGACCAAACAGACAAAATTCAATTGACGGACAATTACTCACTTTTAAACATGTGGCATCGAAGGATATTGGGCTCATGTGACACGAAAGTTGTTTGCTCGTTCAAGCCTTAAAGGCCTTGGGTAATCAGCGCGTGGTTGACCAAGTCATTGAAAAAGTTCGTCGCCAGTTCAAGCCAGCATTGCGTAAACGCATATTGGCAGAGACAAGAACGGTTACCACATGGATCTATGGCGATATCAAAAAAATTTGCGAGTAAGATGAATGCAGGCAATTGCAGGTTTGAGTGTCAAAGAGCGAGCTGAAATATTTACAGAGATTGCCGCAAACCAAAACACGGATTAATGACCACCATCGCCTAAAAAGCAGATCTAAATGATAAAGTAATCGATTGAAATCGATACTATACGGAGTTAACCATGTCGCTGCCGCTCGAAGGTGTCACTGTCTTAGATTTCACCAGCTTCGTCGCTGGGCCATATTGCTCCATGATCCTCGGCGATATGGGCGCAGATGTGATCAAGGTCGAAGCCTTTCCTGGTGGTGATACATCGCGTGCGTTTGACCCAAAGATTAATGGCGAGTCATATTGCTTTTCTGTAATCAACCGCAACAAACGCAGCTTGGCCATTGACCTGAAATCAGAAGAGGGAAAGAAGATTGTGATGGCGCTTGCCAAGCGGGCTGACGTTGTCACCGAAAATTTTCGCCCGGGCGTTGTCAAGCGACTTGGCATCGATTACCAAAGCCTAAAGAGCGTAAATCCTAGTCTCGTTTATTGTTCCCTTTCAGGATTTGGCCAAACCGGCCCCTACAGCAATAAAGGTGGGTATGACATCATCGCCCAAGGCATGAGCGGCATCATGACAATGACGGGCGAACCTGATGGAAGACCAGTAAAAGTCGGCATCTCAATGAATGATATTGCGTCTGGCGTGACGGGCCTATACGCAATCTTAGGGGCTTACATTTCGCGCTTGCGCACGGGCGAAGGGCAGTACGTTGAGACATCCTTGCTGGAAGCGGGACTTGCCTGGTCTTTCTGGGAAATTGCTGCCTTTTTTGGTTCGGGTGAACTCCCACTACCAATGGGCACACGCCATCGCCGCACAGCACCCTATCAGGCTTACAGGACCGCTGATGGATACATCACTGTCGGGGCTAACACTGAAAAGGCTTGGCAAGTATTTTGTGAATCTGTGGTCGCGCAACCCACGTGGGCGGCTGACCCGAGATTTGTGAACAACTCTGAACGCGTTAAAAATGCTGATGTCTTAGAAACGTTGATTGAAGGTGTCTTTCAGACTCAGCCGACGGCTCACTGGACAAACAAGCTTGACGCGGCTGGGATACCTGCAGGTCCGGTCTACACGTTTGATCAGGCGCTTTCAGATCCGCATGTTTTGGCGCGCGACATGATCGTGGAGATTGATCATCCGATCATGGGTAAAACCAAGGCATTTGGGTCGCCAGTTAAGTCTAGCGGCGAGTTCACCAAAATCCGCTTACCGGCACCGTGGTTGGGACAACACACCACCGATGTCTTGAGCTCTGTAGGCCTAAATAAGGCTGAAATTAGCGCTCTGTTTGATCTAAACGTGATCTATGACCAGTATCGGGATCGCAGTCAAGTGCCTCACCCCAAGACGTAACCACCGTCCGCAATCAGGGTCTCACCAGTCACATAGCTCGCCGCATCCGAACAAAGAAACAGGGTCATGTTGGCGACTTCATCGGTGGCCCCCCATCGACCCAGCGGCACGCGCTCTAAACCGCGGTCTCCCTTATAGGTAGTTGCTGCCGTTGTTTGAGTCATGCGGGTCAGAGAACGCCCAGGCGCTAAGCAGACAACTCTCACGCCTGAAGGCCCCCACTCGACCGCAGCCGCCCGAGTCAACTGTGAGACAGCCGCCTTCATCGAGGCATAAATTCCGCGGTTCTCGCCACCACAAAAAGCCGTCTGAGAACCAATCGATAAGATCACGCCTTTCTTGCGGCTGACCATCCCCTCGCCCACGCCTCGCATCAATTGCCAGACGCCGACAAAGTCTGTGGCGACCAAAGCCTGAACGTCTTGTACAGACATTGAAAGCAATGGTTTTGCAATCAGGATGCCCGCATTGTTGACAAGAATATCCACCTCGCCGACCGCTTGGCACAAGCGATCGACCGACACGGAGTCAGACTGATCGAACTGGTAACCCACCCCCCCGAGCTCAGCGGCCAATGATTGAATACGCTCTAACTCTATGTCGGCTAACAGCAAGGTGGCGCCATGCGCCTGGAATTTTCGGGCAATTGCCTCTCCAAAGCCATTGGCAGCGCCCGTGATTAATACACGGTGCCCTTTAAAGTCAAGAAGGCTGTCTACTTTCAACGCTGCGCCTGCCTTTGCAAGACCCACTCCAAGGTCTTTTGCACACCTTGAACGAGGTCAGTCGCGGGCTCAAAACCAAAATCACGTCTGGCTGCCTCAATGCTGAGCAAACCAATCCCAAAACTGTTCCAACGCATTCCAGCCGGATCAATCTCAGCCTGCGCGTTGGGCAGGCAAGCTTTGAGCGCGTTAATCACATCACTTGCTGTGTGGAGCACGCCCGGGCCAATGTTGTAGGTTCTTTGAGGTAATTTTGGCTGGCCCATCGCCTGGACAACCGCGTCCACCACATCATCGACAAAGATGTATTGGCGTGTCCGATGGGGATCCTCGCAGACAAGGCTCTTGCGGCCCGCCAAGGCATCCTCAATGAGAAGCCGTATCAGGCAAGGTGTGATTCGACCAGGACCATAACCGCCTGCAACACGAAACGTGACCATGTCAACGCCATGACTCAGATAATAGGCGTTAACCAAAGCATCTCCCGCGGCTTTGGTCGCACCGTAGACGCTTGACGGATTAAGCCATGACTTCTCAGTGATCTCACTCAAGTCAGGGTGGTCGCCGTAGGCGACAACCGATGAAAACCCAACGATACGCTCTATGCCCTCGATACGCGCAGCCTCGAGCAATCCGGTCAAACCGTCAAGATTGATTTGAACGATTCTGTTGGGTGAGTCATTGAGCAGCATCGGCCCAGAAACTCCCCCAGCATGCACTATTTTATTGACTCGATGCTCCCGAATCACTTGATACCAGCGATGTGGGTCTGGTAGGTCGTGAGACATGAACGGGAGCTTAAACCCAGGCGGCGGCGATCTATCCATCCCCACGACCGCACAGCCGCGCTGCGCGAAACGACTCGCGACTGCCGCCCCAATCAACCCACCGACCCCTGTCACCAAAACGCTATCTTTGCTCATGGACTCGACCCAACTCAGTTAAGAGGCATAAATAGGTCGGGCAGCCACGTTGTCAACTCAGGAAACAGAATCAACAGGATCAGCGTGACAACCTTTGTGAGGAAGATTGGCCAGAGCTTTTTCCAAAAACTCATCATGCTAATGTTCGCCATTCGACACAGCAAGAACATCGTCAGACCGTAGGGTGGCGTCACCAGTCCGATCAACAATGAGAACACCGTGATCACACCGAACTGAACTTCGCTGATTCCCAAGGCAACCACCGTTGGCATCATCAGGGGTACAAAAACAAGAATAATCGGCACTGTATCCAGCATCGCACCCAGTAATAGATATAGCAGGGAGACACCGAGCAGGAACACCACCGGGTCATTGGTGATACTCGTCATCCAAGTTGCTAAGCCGTCAGCGGCGCCATATAGAGTTAAAACGCGCCCGAAAATTGCTGCAGCACCGATAATCAGAAAGACCGAACCAACTGTGCGCGCCGTGGATAGGATTTGCCGGGAGAATTCCTTGGCAGAAAGCTCGCGGTAGAGGACACCGCCCACAAAGATCACAGACAAAACGCCCAGAACAGCCGCCTCAGTCGGGGTGGCGATGCCCGTCAAAATGCTGCCCAAAACGATCACTGGGATACACATAACAGGGAGCCCGATTGCGGTATCACGCCAGGCTTGTGCTGTTGGCACCTTGGACTCTCGCGGATAGTTGTTGATCTTGGCCACAAAATACGCTTGGGCCATCAAAAAGATGCCCAACAGCACGCCAGGCACAGCGCCTGCTAGAAAGAGGCGACCGACCGAAGCCTCAGTGGCTGCCGAAAACAAGATGAAGGCGATTGAAGGAGGAATCAATGGCCCGATCATGGCCGCACCAGCGATGATCGATGCGGCGTACGCGACGGGATAACCAGCGCGCTTCATTGCGGGAATCAGAAGTTTCCCGGTTGCCGCAGCATCGGCCAAGTCAGAGCCTGACATCCCCGCCATGACCATGTTCACCGTAACGCTCACGTGGGCCAACCCACCGGCAATATGGCCAATCCATGCTTTTGCGACATTGACCAAACGCTGTGTCACACCTGATACCAAGGCCAAGTCGCCCATGAGCACAAAAAATGGAATCGCCATCAGCACGAAATGGTTCAGCCCCTGCCAAATGGTCGTGGGCAATGTGGAGATGGGAATCGGTGTAGGTGCAAACATGAGCCCCACCGCGGACGCTCCAATCAGCACAAAAGCAACCGGCACCCTCATGAGAAATAAAACAAAAAATGTAATGGTGATTAGTGTCAACCCGTCCACGTTCGACCCCTCTTAAACGTCTTGCACTTCTTGACGAACCGGCGGCATTATGCCGCGTAGCCGGTCCGTCAGAAGCTTGACGGTGTAAACAATCATGACTGCGCCTGTAACTGGCACCGAGTAAGCAAAAATAGATAGGGGAAGACCCAGAGAGATGGATGTCATGATGTCCAAAACGCGAGCGTTCTCCCAGCCCCAATAAACCACAGGCAACAAAACAACTAGGGTCACTAGGTCACTAAAGATAAGCATTACGCGCTTGCCAAAATTACCAACAGCGCCATAGACCGCCGTCATGCAAATGTGGTCATCTGCTCGCTGTAAAGCAGCTGCACCCCAGAGCGCTGCCCAGACCATCATCAGACGCCCACCTTCCTCAGTCCACGGCACTGAAACATCAGCGGGCAATACGTAACGTGCAAGCACCTGCAAGGTTGCAGTCAAAAGCATCATTAAGATTAAGGCTTGGCTGATTCCATCCTCTAAGAGAAGCCAAAGTTTGGTCGCACCCTTTTCGTGAGCATAGTCGTCCCGGATCACAAATATCAACCATACGGCGAGTATCAGTGAGGCCCAAAAAATTACCGTCAATCCAATTGGAATTGGCATCATCATGGCAGGTTATCCTTAGTCCTTCGTCCAAGTGCCCCAGCGCCCGGCACTGACTGCAACAAGAAAGTCGGCAACAAGTTGGTTAAACATGGCCGGCTCTTCTAGGTTTAGCGTGTGACCACAATTGGGCAGCACGGCTAGTCCAGCGTGAGGCGCTTGCTTGGCAATAAATCGGCAGGCTTCCTCAGCCGGCGTGTCTTGGTCACCGATCATGACAAGGATTGGCAGTTGGCAATCGCGCAGTGCTTTTTCCAGGTCAGTGATGGGTGCTCTACTCGTTAAAGTCGTGCGCATGACATGCTCAGCCCCGACGGGATCAAGTTCACTCATGAGTTCTAAGAACATTGCCCACGTGAGTGGGGCTTTGTGTTTCAAGGCGATCCGCTGAGGTGCTGTTGAAACCGAATCGACCACAGCTTGGACACCTCCAGAGGCAATTCCATCTGCAAGGTCGGTTGCTGCTTGCAACCACGCTTGGCGGTTAGACGTTCCCGCGCCCGCGCCCACGACGACGAGTCCGAGAACTTTCTCAGGTCGACGCAACGCAAAATTCAACGCAAGGTTGCCCCCCGTTGCAATGCCAACCAAATGGGCTTGTTTAATACCTAACCCATCTAACAAGCCGTCAATGTCTTCGATCAGGCGATCATGCAAATAAGCCCCGGTGTCAGTCGGAACTGTCGATGGTGGATACCCGCGATTATTAAAGCGTATGACTTGATAAAAGCGACTAAAAAAACGGACCTGGGATTCCCAAGCCCGCATATCAGTCGCGTACTCATGCAGCAAAACCAGCGGTGCACCCTGGCCCGTCACTTCATAGTAAATGTCCACATCGTTGACGGTTATGGTTGGCATCGCTGGTTCCTAGGGATCCTCTGAATAAGTCGTTTATCAAAAACTCTCGGTCTTTAAAATCAATGCGTTAAGAACGGCATAAGTTTAAATAACTGGCTTTTTCAGAGGATCCCTAGTCAAAGTATTGAATGATTATTTCTGGCTATCAATAACTTGCTGAACGAGGTCAGCGCCCACGATGGTGGAGAAATACTTGATCACTGGCGCTGTGGCTTTTTCAAACGGTACGCGGTTAGGCCGTGTGACTTTGACGCCGTTCTTTTCCATCAGCGCGATCGCATCCTCATTGGCCTTGGCAGCACCAGCCCGCATCGTTTCCCCGGCAACGCGTGCTGCCTTCAAAACAACGTCTTGATGAGCCGGCGAGAGTGAGTTGAATTTTTTCAAGTTCATGAGGTAGACCGTTGCTGTGAAGATGTGGTCTGTAACCGCCAAGTTCTTGGCAACTTCAAACAGCTTCGCGTCACCCATGCCGTGATAGTTGGTCTCTACACCGTCAATGGTCCGCTGCTGCAAACCCGTGTAGACCTCGGGCCATGCCATTGGAACGGGGCTCGCGCCAAGTGCCTGAAGGGTTCTGACATACATTGCGCTTTCAATAATGCGGATTTTCTTACCTTTCATGTCCGCCGGGGTGTTGATTGCGGTTCCATTCATCAAGAAACCACGAAAATCCCAAACGCCCCATGAGAGGCCTTTGACGCCTTTTGCCTCAAGCGAGCCCAACACCTTGGATCCAATCGGACCATTCAACGTGGCCCAAACGGTGTCGCGGTTCTTCCAGATAAATGGCAGCTCAGTGATGTTGAACATGGGCTCAATTGCCCCGACAATACCGGAGCCATTCATTGCCATATCAAGCGTACCTAAACGAACCTGAGACAGCATTTCCAGTTCACCGCCCAACTGAGAGTTTGGGAACACTTCAATTTCAACTTGGCCGTTGGATATTTCTTTGGCTGCTTTTGCAAACGCCTGCGCGCCTTGCCCGGCAATTGACACGGCAGAGGTGACGTGCCCAAGCCGCAATTTGACTGTTGGTTGCGCTACGGCGGTTGTGCTGACTGCGGCGAAGGCAGCGAAGATTGTTCCGGCAGCAAATATTTTTGTTAGTCGCATTTCTATTTCTCCAAAGATCAGAAACAATGGTTACGAATTAGGATAATTTGTTTTAAAACAAATTATCCTCTAACGAAGCCTAAGCGGACGGTAACGACAATGTCAAGTTAAAAATTGATTGTGAAATCAAGCTTAATAAATCAATCTCTCAAAGAGGGCAAATATCTCGCTTATGCCCCAAAAGAAATACACATAGCACCACTTTGACGCCAAGTTAATTCGCCAAATAAATTACTTAGCGCAATCTGTGTATTTTCGTTCTTGTCAAAAGCATATTTTCTCTGTTAAACAAGATAGATTGTTCACCACATTTGACTTGCGAGCTGCAAAATGAACAGGCATCTTTTTGAATTAACCGCGACCGAAGCGGTTGAAATGATCAGCCAGAAAAAAATACAAGCAGTCGACTTAGTGGTCGATTGTCTAGAACGCATTTCGTCCTTAGACAAATCCATAGAAGCATGGACATCATTGGATCCAGATGCAGCAATTGCCTCAGCAAAACGGGCGGATGAAAAGACATCAACCCAACCGCTGACCGGCATCCCTATCGGGCTCAAAGACAACATTGAAACGAAAGATTTTCCGACGACCTATGGGTCAGCGATTTACAAGGGACATCGTCCCGCGCAAGATGCGGTGTGCGTCACCTTGTGCAAAGAAGCTGGAACCATCACTCTGGGCAAGACCGCGTCCACCGAATTTGCTTATCGCACTCCAAGCAGCTGCAAAAACCCCCACAACCTTGCGCACTCGCCAGGTGGATCCTCGTCGGGCTCTGCCGCTGCCGTTGCTGCACAAATGGTTCCTCTCGCAATCGGCACTCAAACGGGTGGGTCTGTGATCCGCCCTGCGGCTTATTGCGGTGTTTATGGGCTAAAGCCTCGATACGGCGACCTTAGTTTTGCGGGTGTGAAAAACCTTGCTCATACCTTTGACACATTGGGTTGCATGGCACGTAGCCTTGAAGACCTGTCGCTTTTTTATAGCGCCTTGCAAAAGACGCCAAATCAAAAAATTGACACGTCCTCAATTGATGCTCCCAAAATTGCGATTTATCGAACTGCTTTTTGGGATGAAGCTCAGCCCGCTGCAATTGAAAGTTTTGAGAAGATGCTCACGACAATGAGTGCAAGCAAAGCACAACTGCACGAAGTCAGGCTCGACAGTTTGGACAAAGAGATGTTGACAGCGTCATGGACGATCAACAAGTTCGAAGGCAGTCGGCATTTCCTGCGAGACGCACTGACAAGCCCCGAGCTTTTGTCCGAAGCCGCGCGTGCCTTGGTTCAAGAGGGACTGAAGATCAGTTTTGACCATTACCAAGAGGCTAGAGCCGTCTTTGAAAGAGCCCGGTCATTAATCTCTGCAGCCTTGGCTGGGTTTGATGGGGTTGTCAGTCTTTCGTCGCCTGGCGAGGCCCCAGCCGGTCTGCAGGATACGGGGCCCGTGACCTTTAATTTCATTTGGACCGCAACCTACCTGCCTGCATTGAGCATACCTTTTTTCACGGGCCCCTCGGGACTACCCATGGGGATGCAGGTGGTGGGCACGGGCACACATCACCAATTGCTAGAAATGGGCAGCTGGATTGAAAAACAGTTGCAGAAGTGAACGCCCTGTCGACAACCACACGGAGTAATTCAGCGATGATCAAATATGACGCGAAAACCAACATGTTGGACCGGCAAATTGAGGGCAAGATCGCGTGGAAAAACGCTCAAGTCAACGAATCGGATTACCTTGTCCCCCTCACCGATGCCTTGCTTGAAGAGATTGACCAGACCATCCAGGTTCTGAGTAAAAACCCGGTAGAGACGACCGCTTTGTGCCTGTCGGACTACCCGATGCCACACGCGGATGCGCTGATGGCGAAAGTAAAAGCCATTCTCGATGAGGGAGTGGGATTTGCCATTATCGACAAACTCGATGTCGAGAAATACAGCAAAGAAGCCCTTACCCAAATCTATTGGTTACTGTCGAGCAGAATTTCCCGACCTGTGGCTCAGGCCTATGACGGACGATTGCTCTACGACGTTAAAGACACAGGCAAGAAAACCGATGTCACAGTCAGGGGTGACCTGACGAACCAAGAGCTGTCTTGGCACAGTGACTACGGGTTTAATTTTGCGCCTCCTTACCTCGGGCTGCTGGTTTTGCGGACCGCCAAGGAAGGTGGCATCAGTAAGGCGGGTAGTCTTTTGAACGCACACAATGAATTGCGCAAACGGGACCCAGCCTTGATGCAGCGGCTCTATGAGCCCTTCTACTGGAACAGGCAAGGTGAGCACGCCGAGAATGAACATCCGACTCATTGGCATTCGATGTTTCAATCTGATGGCAAGGACGTTCGTGCGCGGTATAACCGGTCGCTAATCCCGGTGGGCTACGAGCTAGAAGGCAAAAAGCTCGATGACAAAGGGCGTGCGGCTATTGATGCCATCTCAGAGATCTTGGGCGAGCCAGAGAACCATTTGACTTTCACGCTTGTCGCCGGACAGATGCAATTCGTCAATAATTTTAAGATGGCTCACCTGCGGTCTGACTACGTTGACTACGATGAGCCCGAAAAAAAGCGGCACCTGATCAGAATCTTCTTGCGCGACTACGGGCGACGTAGTTATATGGGTTAGGTTAGAAAGTTTTCTTTTGGAGGTATTGTTATGTCTTATGTAGTAACAGATGATGGCATTAAGCTCTACTACGAAGTCACCGGTTCTGGAACTGATCTAGTCTTTGTGCATGAGTTCGGCGGTGACTACCGAAGCTGGGAACCGCAAGTAAGACACTTTGCACGTCGCTATCGCTGCATCACTTTTAACGCAAGAGGCTGGCCACCATCGGACGTGCCCACGGAGGTCTCTTCTTACTCGCAGATGCGGGCGGTCAAAGACATTTTGTGCGTCATGGATGCGGTGGGCTCAAAGAAAGCACACGTGGCGGGCCTATCTATGGGTGGTTTTGCCAGCTTGCATTTGGGGCTTAACTATCCAGAGCGCACGCTTTCAATCTGTGTCGCTGGTTGCGGGTACGGCGCCGAACCCGAAAAGCGAGCCCAATTCCGCAAGGAAAATGAAAACTCAGCCGCTGTGCTTTTTGAGCAAGGGATGGACGCATTCGTGGAGAAGTACTCCAAAGGCCCAACCCGTGTGCAGTACGAGAATAAAGACCCACGGGGGTTTGAAGAGTTTAAACAAATGTTTAAAGAGCATTCGGCTTTGGGCTCAGGTAACACCCAATTGGGTGTCCAAAGAGAGCGCCCTTCCCTGTATGAGCTCAAGGATCAGTTTGAGAAAATGACGGTGCCGACTCTGATTGTCAATGGTGACGAAGATTGGCCTTGTCTGTTACCAGGGCTGCTGATGAAGCAATCAATCCCCTCTGCTGCGCTGGTGGTGTTGCCAAACGTCGGTCACACGATCAATCTAGAGGCTGCAGACGCCTTCAATCGCGAATTGGGTGACTTTATTGGATGGGTAGACAGCGGTCGCTGGCCTCAGCGTGATCCACGCGCAATGGTGACTTCCATTACCGGGATGAGCAAATGACATTCACCGAGCATCCTTTGACCCCCAAGATTTTGTTTGGGAAGTCAGATCATGTTGGTTGGATTATTTTCAACAATCCTGATCGCCATAACGCCATTGGTTTTTCTATGTGGCAGGCGATTGCCGCGCTCACGAGTGACTTTGACAAGGATCCCGACATCCGCGTTGTTGTAACCCGTGGCGCGGGCGGCAAAGCCTATGTTTCAGGGGCCGATATTTCAGAGTTCGATGACAAGCGAGGCGATAAGCAAGCCATCGAAATGTACAACCAGACATCCAAGCAAGCCACCGATGGACTTCAAAGACTTTCAAAGCCGACCATTGCGATGATTGAAGGATATTGCATCGGCGGTGGGCTTGCTCTGGCGCTGGCTTGTGACATTCGAATCGCCGCTCAAAACTCAAGGTTCGGTGTGCCTGCAGCTAAGCTTGGGCTTGGCTATGAGTACGAGGGGGTAAAGACCTTGATGGACATCGTGGGCCCTTCTTTTACGAAGGAAATTTTCTACACCGCTCGACAATTTAATGCCGTGGAGGCCGCCCAAATGGGTTTGGTAAATCGCGTCGTGGCGACAGAGGAGCTTAATCGCGAGGTGCTTCAGTATGCCCACACCATCGTGGAAAATGCACCGCTTACAATTAGTTCTATTAAAACTATTGTAGCCGAAGCCTTAAAAGAAGAAAGCAGGCGCGATCGCCAGTTGTGCGATAAGGTTGTCAACCGATGTTTCGCCAGTAGCGATTATATCGAGGGTCGCCAGGCATTTATGCAGAAGCGCAAGCCTGTCTTTCTTGGAAAGTGACTGCTGATATGATACGTTAGTTTTAAACTTGCGACTAATGTCGCGTCCTAGGTTGGCGTTCACTCCCGACTTTGATCGAAACCAGTCGGCGGGTTTTTCACCGAGTGTGACTGAAGGTTTCACGTAATCAGCGTGGTTTTCTGTCCAGCCCGATCCAGTTTGACAGCGCCGATTGAATATTCGCACCCGAGTGGTCAGTATTCAACCGGCGCTGACACAGCAGGCGAACTTATGAAATGCAAATATCCAACAGGCCTTATCAAGAACTTATGCCACAAAGGAACGGAAAAGTGTCACTTGTCTTAAAATAGTAGCGTTGGTTAAGGATTGCTTTTCTGACTTAAAAGCCAAAAACACCCTGTTCTCGCTCTCCGTTATGCTAAGCGACCATAGGCGGCAGGTCTTCTCGCGCACCTTATCAAGACAACGTTGCTAACTTATCGAGCATGCTAGGCAGTGAGACAACAGTCACGTCGTTGTTGATCGGAAACTCATCCATGCCGGCGTACACCACAAACTTTTCTTCAATTGGCAAGTCCTCGCAGGCCATGTGGAAGCCACGCCCGAGTTTTGGTGTGTGACTGGCTTTGATCTCAATGGCCCATAAGCGATTTGGCGCCATCTCAATTACCAGGTCGATTTCAGTCCCATCAGCTGTTCGGTAAAAGAACGGCTGAGCATAGGCAGGCAGGGCATTCAAAATGCTTTCGATCACAAATCCTTCCCAACTTTTGCCGTAGACGGGATGCCCCAACAGTTGATCGTAGTCAACGATATTCAAAAGGGCATGCACCACACCCGTGTCGCGAACATAAACACGGGGTGTTTTGACCAAGCGTTTTTTTACGTTGCCAGCCCATGGCTGCAAACGGCGAACCAAGAGCAGATCCACCATCAGGTCAAGATAGCGGCTGATCGTACTGCTCGCGACACCAAGCGCTGCCCCGAGTTTTGAGGCGTTAAAGAGTTCGCCCTGAGAGTGGGCAAGCATCGTCCAAAATCGCATCAGTGTTTCAGCGGGAATGCGTGGACCCAGCATCGGGATATCGCGTTCCAGATAGGTGCGAATAAAGTTGATGCGCCACGCATGGCTTTGTTTGTCATTATTCGCGCCAAAACTAGAAGGAAAACCACCACGCAACCACAGTCGATTCAAGTCTTCCTCTTGATGATCAGGTTCCATCACTTCTATTGGACTGAGACCTGCCAGTGACATGTATTGAATTCGCCCCGCAAGACTTTCGCTACTTTGGTGCAAGAGATCATTTGATGCAGAACCTAGAATTAAAAATCGCCCGTTGCCTCGACCCTCGCGGCGACCTTCATCGATGACGCCGCGCAGGGACATGAATAAGTCAGGAAATTGCTGAACCTCATCGAGGATGACCAGTTTGTCGCGCTGAGTTTTGAGGTAAGCGGCCGGGCTCTGCAAGCGTTGCCTATCCTGTGGGTTTTCCATGTCTAAATAGAGGGAGGGCATCTGTTTGCCAATATCCAGAGCGAGTGTTGTCTTACCCGCTTGGTGTGGTCCCAAGATGGCGACAGCAGGATTCCAGCCAAGGCCATCGAGGATTTTTGGTTTGAGTGATCGCGTAAACATAGCCGTAAATTTAGCACGCCGTACTAAATTTGCGGGGTTAATTTAGTCCCTGACCCGGTAAAAAAACTGAAATCACCCGTTCAAGTGCTGATTTGTTACCCACTGAATCCTCGTGTGGTCACCCTAAGAAGTGGTCCAGTATCTCAAGGTTGAATGATCCAGTTGACATGGGGTGCGCTCGGCCGGTCAGCTCAAGCGTACTGGCTGTGTCCTCAAAAGCTGTCCGATGCGCGTTTGGTTAGCGTGGTTTTACCCACTTAGCGCGGATCAGGCAAAATTCGTACAAAGCGCCACATTTCTTTAACGGATTGATTTAATTTATTAAATTGCGGTCTTAGAAGCACGATTTACAATTTGCTCAGTGTGTTGAGTATTTTTACCCACCATATTGAGTAAAGCGTCAACAGTGACGAAACGAATTTAAAAAATCAAGCCTGCAGCAGCTGAAAGCTCGGTTTTGCGTCAACGGCTTTTGCGTAGCAGTACAAGCTTTTAACGCTTGGTAATGTCCGCCCGCTTTCAAGCCGAGCGACAACAGACTGCGTTGTTCCCATGCGGGCAGCCACTTCGGCCTGTGTGAGTTGCGCCCGTGATCTGGCGGCAATTAACGTGCAGGCCAGTTCAAAAGCTGGTTGCATTTGTGCATAAGCCTTGTTGACTGTTGAGTCCTTAAGCCATTTCTGTTTTAGGTCTTTGATGTCTTTCATTCCATAATTTCCTTCAGTCTCTGTAGCGCAACGGTAAGCGCTCGTTTTGGTGTTTTCTGGGTTTTTTAAAAAACACGTGAACAACCACAATGGTTTGACCTGTGACAGTCACATAAATTGCTCTAGCACTTGCACCCGCGCCGATCAGACGAATTTCCCAAAGATCGCCACGCAAATGTTTTGTGTGTGGTGAACCCACTTGGTGAGGGCCAAATATTTCTAACAAGTCGCAAACGTAAAGAAATTTCGCCTTTAGGCCTGCATCAAGTCGGTCGAGCTCTTTTTCTACCGACTGATTTAAAAGCTTGATGTTCCATGAATTGTTCATATTATAGCAAAATAGCGATATTAATTTAAAATTATTGCTCGTTGCGTTGCGCTGTAGGCTGCAACAACAAACAAGTCGGTCGTCTGGTATCCAGTGTCAGACCCCACACATGGCGTTCAGTCGAGCACAAGTTCGGCATGATGCCTTGTCTAGCCAATGGGTATTTGGTGATGGGACGCTTTTGTCCGGGTGTTTGGACATGAGCCCTGGCCCAAGAGTTGAACAAATCGTTAACGAAGACGGCAGCGTCTTGTGATAAGGCTGAATAACAAAAGCGATGTAATGATTGGCTTTTACGGCTGCACTTGAATCAATACGCTCAAAACAATTCGTACACAGTCCCGCCGGGTTTGAATCGGTCTAGCAGGTACGTGTCCACTAGCTGGCTAGAAAGTGTTTAACTGGCATTCCCCAAAATTCGTAGACGCTTTTCATAACGAAGTTTGACGGCTATCGAACTCGCAAGGACTGATTTGTTGTAAGGCGTGTCACGACCTCTTGAACCGTTGTACGCTAAATGGAGTTAGGTCGATCTCTGGGTCAGTGCCGGCCAATAACTGCGCCACCACCCGCCCTGTGCGTGCCGAGCCGGCCAAACCAACGTGGCCGTGGCCATAGGCGTGAATAACCGAGCGACTGCGGCTGGCAAACCCGATGCAAGGCAGGCCATCAGGCAGGCTAGGGCGCCGGCCCATCCAGACATCGATTTGATCGGCGGCAATGCGACTGGCCAAGCTTGGATAAATTGAGGCCAGATGCTGGCGCAAGACCTGCGCGCGTTGCCAGTTCGGCACATCATCCAAGTCAGCGATCTCGACCTGTCCTGCAATCCGAAGGCCAGAGGCCATGGGTGTGACGATTAACTTTTTGTCCATGAACATGGTGGGGTGGTTGGGGCCTTCGCCTGGCGCCTGCACCACGTAGTGGTAGCCACGTTCGGTTGCCAGTGGTACCGCATCACCGGCTTGTTTGGCCAGCGCTTGTGCCCTGACACCAACGGCAATCACCGCGGCATCACATTTGATTTCACCCGCATCCGTCTGAACCGCTGCGAGTGTTTCACCCTCGAATCGAAACGACTGTGCATGAGCACAAACGAGCTCGGCCCCTGCTTGCAGGCTGTCGGTCACCAGCGACTGAACATAAAGACTTGGGTTGACGCAGTAACCGGTGTTGTCAACCAACACCCCGTATTGATAGTCAGGGTTCAGTTGTGGTTCTAGTGCCCGTAAGGCCTCACCCTCAAACTCACGCCACGTCACCCCGGCATCGCGTCGGATAGCCCAACCCGCTGAGTCCGCCTGAAACTCGGTGGGTGTGCGGTACGCGTGTAAAACCTCCCGAACGTTGATTAATTCACCCACACCGATGGCTGTGGCCATCGATTTATGTAGATCAGGGGCGTGATTTAGAAGCGCGCGAAGCGCCACAGACGTTTGTTTGATTTGCTGATAGGTCCAAGCTGATGCCAGATAGTCTTTAAGCCAAGGCAGGGCCTTGGGCAAATAGC
>CALBEY010000113.1 GCA_937888805.1 uncultured Burkholderiaceae bacterium | reverse complement strand
GCTTTGATCTTGGTGCCGATGAGAGGAGTCGAACCCCCGACCTTCGCATTACGAATGCGCTGCTCTACCAACTGAGCTACATCGGCTTAGGGCGAAATTGTATCAGAGCGTGATAGATATCTTTTGACCCGAAGCTAAAGTGCCATTTCCAATTCGGGTTTCTTTTATCGACGGTTGCCGTTTGTTCTAAGCGCCCGATGAGATTGGGCTTGAAGGCTCAGCCCTGACAGGGTGGTTTCGGTTGGAAAGGCGCGACTTTGCTGCCACAAGTCCTTACGGTTAGGCAGTTGATCCTTGTGAGTCTGGCTAAATGCTTGGATAATACGTGGTTATTTAGTTAGACAAACCTGCTGCTCATTGTGATCTTCTAGGCATTGTGCTGACGTTAAGAGCGCTGCCAGGACCAATATGACCACCTTCACCGATGTTTCCTTTTTCCCGCGAAATGCAAAGCCGCTAAATACGTATCGCAAGTATTGGGCGCAGCGCTTCGGTGTGGCACCGTTTTTGCCAATGAGCCGAGACGAGATGAATGAGCTCGGCTGGGACAGTTGCGACATCATCATTGTGACGGGTGACGCTTACGTTGATCACCCCAGTTTTGGGATGGCGGTCATCGGCCGCATGCTTGAGAACCAAGGGTTTCGGGTCGGTATCATCGCGCAGCCCGACTGGCAAAGTGCCGAGCCTTTTAAGGCGCTGGGTGAGCCGAACCTGTTTTTTGGGGTGACATCGGGCAACATGGACTCGATGATCAACCGTTACACCGCAGATCGCAAGATGCGCAGTGACGACGCCTATACGGCCGGCGACATTGGTGGCAAGCGCCCCGACAGAGCCGCTATTGTTTATACCCAACGGTGCAAAGAAGCTTATAAGCACGTACCCATCATTCTGGGTGGTATTGAGGGCTCTTTGCGGCGCATTGCGCACTACGACTATTGGTCAGACAAAGTCCGCCGCTCGGTGGTGGTCGACAGCAAGTGCGATTTGCTTTTATACGGCAACGCTGAGCGGGCGGTGGTTGAAATCGCCCATCGATTGGCAGCCAAAGAGCCCGTTCAAAACATCAGAGACGTTCGTGGCACAGCCTTCGTGCGGCGTGAAACACCAGAGGGTTGGTTTGAAATCGACTCGACCAGTGTGGACGCACCGGGCAGGGTAGAGGCCCACGTCAATCCTTACCTCATGATCAGTGAGCAGGCACTCGAGCAAGGTGAAAGCTGTGCCCGTAACGACGAGGCTCGCGCTGTTGCCGACGAAGTCAATAGCAAAACCGC
>CALBEY010000112.1 GCA_937888805.1 uncultured Burkholderiaceae bacterium | reverse complement strand
TGACGTCAACGTCCATCCCGCCAAGCAAGAAGTGCGGTTTCGAGACAGCGGGGCTGTCCACCGACTGGTGCAACAAGTCATCACCCAAGCGCTAGCAGGTCAACAGACACCGCAAAGCCGTTCTAGCTCCCAGATCGTGATGGCACCATCAGAACCCCACTCAGTGCCTTCGCCTTTGGCCTATCCTGCTAGCGCCACCCAAAGTCGACTGTCGCTGGCTGAGCCGTTGGGCCGCTATCAGAGCAGCCATAACAACCAAGCTTTCAATACCATCAACACCCAAAGTCACAACGCCAACAACAGCATGGGTCCGGGCTGGCAGCAAGCTCATCAGCCGTTACCAACCACAGACCCAATCGCAGCACACGACCCCACCAATCAAAACGCACCAGTCTGGCCACTTGGACGCGCACTGGCTCAGCTGCACGGGGTTTACATTTTGTCGCAAACCAGCGACGGACTGATATTGGTCGATATGCATGCCGCCCACGAAAGAGTGGTCTACGAGCAACTCAAAACCAGCTTGGATCAGCAATCGGTCGCCACCCAAGGCTTACTGGTGCCACTGGTGCTCACCGCCTCAGCGCGTGAAGTGGCCTTGGCGCAAACACACGAAGCGGCATTGAACGGCATGGGGTTCGAAATCCGTGCTGGCGGGCCTCAATCATTGATCGTGCGGCGAGTGCCGGCTTTACTGGCCCGCGGTGATCTCGATGCTTTGGTGCGTGGGGTCTTACACGATATTGAATCGGTTGGTGCCAGTGAATTACTCACTGAACAGCGCAACACGTTGCTAGCGACCATGGCCTGCCACGGCTCGGTACGTGCCAATCGTCAGCTCACCATCGCAGAAATGAATGGCTTGCTTCGACAAATGGAGCAAACCGAACGCGCTGATCAATGTAACCATGGCCGACCCACCTGGGTCGCGTGGCGCATGACCGATCTGGACCGTTTATTTTTGCGCGGCCAATGAACGCCTTTGCAGCACCTGCCTGGCCACCATTGCTCTGCTTGGCTGGCCCCACAGCCAGCGGCAAAAGCGCCGCCAGCGTGGCAATTGCCGAACACTTACCGATTGAAATCATCAACGTCGACTCAGCTACTATCTATCGGGGCATGGATATTGGCACAGCCAAACCCGATCACCACGCCCGGGCGACCACGACCCATCACTTACTCGACATTCTCGACCCTTCGCAATCCTATTCTGCCGCTCAGTTTTTAAAAGATGCCCAAACCTGTGTGCACGCCATCAGGGCACGAGGCAATATCCCTTTGCTCGTCGGTGGCACGATGCTTTACTTCAAGGTACTTAGGGACGGCATTGACGACTTACCGAGCGCACCACCTGCCTTGCGCAGCGAGATCCAAGACCGTGCTCAAGCTTGCGGATGGCCCGCCATGCACCAAGCCTTGGCTAAGCTCGATCCAATAACTGCCAAACGATTGGCACCTAACGACAGTCAACGTATTGGACGGGCACTCGAGGTCTATCACTGCAGTGGTCGGCCCTTGTCGGATTTTTTCAACCAAGAACGACCAACAGCATCGCCCATTCGCTTGATCAGCCTCGAACCCCAAGACCGCGCACGCTTACACGAGCGGATCGAGCAACGTTTTGACGCCATGCTCGAGCAAGGGCTTGAAGCAGAGGTGCGCGCTTTGCACGAACGCGGCGACCTAAGCCCAACGCTACCATCCATTCGTTGCGTGGGCTATCGCCAATTGTGGGCATACATTGAAGGGCATGACACCCTAAGTCAGGCGCGTGAGAAAGCCATCGCAGCCACACGCCAGTTGGCCAAACGGCAATTGACATGGTTGCGCGGCATGCCCGAGCGGGAAATCATCGATTGCCTGTCGCCCAACTCAACCAGAGATGTTTTGAACAAGGCGCTCGAAAACGCCAAGCTCATGGCTCAAACCAACGGCACTGACTAAATCACCACAGTCTGCGCGTCACCTTCGCCGCAGGCTGCGATTTCCCCTAAAGCGTAGACCGTTTCGCCAGCTAAGCTTAAATTTTCAGCCACAGCGTTAGCCTCGCTAGCGGACACCACTAACACCATCCCAATGCCGCAGTTAAAGACGCGATACATCTCCTGGCTTTCAATGCCGCCCTCAGTCTTTAACCAATCAAAAAGCGTTGGCAAAGGCCACGCGCTTGAATGCAGACGAGCCTGAAGACCTGGCTGCAAAATTCTTGGCACGTTGTCTAGCAATCCACCACCCGTGATATGCGCCAAACCCTTAATCGACGAACCAAACTGAGCCAAGGCAGCCAAAACGGGCTTGACATAGATGCGCGTGGGCGCCATCACCACGTCGCCTAGTTTCTGACC
This sequence comes from uncultured Burkholderiaceae bacterium, assembly GCA_937888805.1. Lineage (GTDB taxonomy): Bacteria > Pseudomonadota > Gammaproteobacteria > Burkholderiales > Burkholderiaceae_B > Algicoccus. Next base: position 1,933 of record CALBEY010000112.1, on the reverse strand, counting down.
ATCAAACGGATCATCCGGTTTGGCGCCGGTTAGGCTCAACACCCGGCGCAAAAGCGAATAACCGTTAGAGTGCGCACCACTGGACGCCAATCCCAGCACGTGATCTCCCGCTTTTGTCGCGCGCCCATTGATAATCGCTGACTTCTCCACCGCACCGACCGCAAAACCCGCCAGATCGTACTCACCGTCTGGATACATGCCCGGCATTTCAGCGGTTTCTCCGCCTATCAATGCACAACCGGATAATTCGCAGCCTGTGGCGATGCCGCCAACCACGGCTGCGGCCACATCAACCGACAAGCGCCCGCATGCAAAATAATCCAGAAAAAACAGCGGCTCGGCGCCCTGCACCAAAATGTCATTTACGCTCATCGCCACCAGGTCGATGCCGACCGTGTCATGTCGTTGCCAATCAAAGGCGAGCCGAAGCTTGGTGCCCACACCGTCTGTACCAGACACCAGCACTGGTTCTCGGTAACGCTTGGGCACTTCAAACAACGCGCCAAAGCCGCCAATGCCAGCCATAACTCCCTCGCGCATGGTTTTGGCGGCCAACGGTTTGATGCGGTCAACCAATGCCTCACCGGCATCGATATCAACACCGGCATCGCGATAGGTCAAAGGGCTTTGGGATTTGTTCATTCAGGTTACGCCATGTCAGTCAAAGGGAGCCTTACCAAGAGCCAGAGGATATCGCGCGTGCAATGTGTGACAATGGCAAGGTTTTAAATCAATTGAGCGTCATTTTACGACGAGTGCATGGCCCAACAGCTCATCCTCGATATTCTACCGCCGCCTGAGCCAACCTTAGCCAATCTAATCGTTGGTGAGAACGCTGCCGTAGTCGCCGCAGTAAAGGCACTGAAAACGGGACAAACCCTCTATCTCTGGGGATCAGAGGGCTGTGGGCGCACGCATCTGCTAAAAGCAGCCAGCCAGCATCACCAAGGCGTCTATTTTGCTGCTCACCAAGCCAAAGACTTACAAGCGCGCCTTGATCAAGACACAGCAATGCCGCCATGCGTGGCCATTGATGACGCCCATCGGCTTGACGAGCAAGATGCGAGCGCTGTCTTCCGACTGTACAATCGGTGGCGCGAAGAGGCATCAGGAGTCCATGCGTTCCGTTTGATTTTGGCCGGAGACCGGGCGCCGATGCAATTGCAACTGCGCGAAGACCTCCGCACGAGACTCGGTTGGGGTTCTGTTTACCGATTGTTTGCGCTATCTGATACGGAAAAGTTTACAGCCTTAACCGTCCATGCAAGAGAACGTGGCACGCCTTTGTCGGCTGACGTGGTGCATTGGTTGCTAGCTCATGGTTCACGCGATATTCGCGAACTGTTTGGCTGGCTTGAGGCCTTAGAAAAATATGCTCTCGCGCGGCATCGCTCGCTCACTTTGCCGTTATTAAAGACAATGCTCGCTGTCGAAAAAACGGACTCGCAGATCCCCTTGAAACCAAAAAATACCGATTAAGACGCAACCCCAAACCCATGCCCAAACAAGCCACTCGACTCGCCTTATTTGATCTGGATCACACGCTCCTGCCGCTAGACAGCGACTACCAATGGGCCGATTTTCTGGCGCGCACTGGCCGCGCGGGCGACCCTGACGTCGCGCGCGCACGCAATGACGAATTAATGGCCCAATACAACCGCGGCGACCTAACCGCTGACCAAGCCGCTGAATTCATGCTCGGGCTATTGGCCGCCCACCCACCGTACGAACTGGCACACTGGCATGAACAATTCATGCAAGAAGTGGTCCGTCCTGCGCTCACCCAACCGGCCCTAGATTTGGTCAACCAACACTTACTTGCTGGTGATTTGTGCGCCATTGTGACGGCCACCAACAGTTTTGTGACGGCGCCCATTGCGCGTGCGTTCGGCATCGAGCACTTGATTGCGACCGACCCCCAATATCTCTTGGG
>CALBEY010000111.1 GCA_937888805.1 uncultured Burkholderiaceae bacterium | reverse complement strand
AAGTCCAACGAAGCCGCAGAGCTGGCAGAATCCGAGCGTTGGGCGAAACTTTCACAGGAAGAAAGGGAAATCGAGTTGAATTACCTTGGTGCATTTCGCTACGGTATTTTTTGATGGCGATTACGGAAAAATTCAATATGCGCGTCCGATGACAAGCCGTTTATCGGACGTCATCAAGCGCCTGACCATCCTTTGAGTAACCGACTAGGAATCCGCTAGTGCGACTGAACCAATTGAGTAGGCGGTTTCGGCTCAGACCAAGTATGGTCGTGCTGTTCACAACTTTAGCGCTCCCGTTTCTGGCTATCATCGTTGTTCTAGACTACACAGCCACTTCACGCGCAGTCACCACCACGTCTGAAGACATGGTTAACCGTTTTAACAACCAAATCGTCAGGGAGCTTGTACAAACGATTGATCCCGTGATCTCTTTGACGCGAAGCGCAGCCATGCTAGTCGCAAAGGACCCTGATTTTTTCAGAAAAGATGCGTCTTGGGATTTTCTCAAAACGCACACTGAGCACTCTGCCATCATCAATACGGCATACGTTGGGTTCGCGGATGGTTCCATCACGATGGCCGCCCCAGCTTCAGAGAAAGCCCAGTTTTTTGGTAAGCGTGCCCCACCCCAGACAGTAAACGCCTTTTGGCGACTCGATCGACAGAGCGAGAAAATCGTCCACGACGAGCTTGTCTTCAAGGGGGCTAATAACCAAGTCATCGAAAAACACCAAGTCAACTCAACCTATGACCCGCGCTTACGACCTTGGTATCAAGCGGCCGTTGACGGTAAAGAATCGATCGTCTATGGGCCCATTAAGTCAGCTTCGACGGGTGAAATCGAGCTGACTTTTGCAACACCAGTTATAAATAATGATTTGGTGGTGGCCGTCGCTGCTATCGACATATCGTTGGCCTCTACTGAAAAATTTCTAAACGAACACCGTATCAGTGCTAACGCCATCAGTGTCGTTCTCGATTCTCAGCTCAGGGTGATTGCATCATCAGATATCGATTCAAAAGTCAGCCAGGCCTCAGAGAACATTGGTCGCGTGGGCGATTTGACCAGCGACCTTCCCCAACGGGCGTTGTTATCGTTACCATCTAGCCAGTTTCTGGGCACCTTCCGCTTTGATAGTGCTGATGGACATACCAATTACATGGCCAGTCTCAGTAAAATCGATTTAAAAGTACCTGTGGACTGGCGCATTTTAAGCATTGCCCCTTCACAAGATTTTCTGAAAGAAATTACCGACTCCAGCCGTTTAATTGCCTACATTGGCGTACTAGCACTCATTGCGCAGTTACTGGTGATTTATGCGATGTCGGTACGCATCGCCCGACCACTTGAACAACTCGCACGTGAGGTTGATGATATTGAGCAGCTTAAGGTGCACGACAGTGTTCCACTTTCCCGCTCTTTCTTTTTTGAAATCGACCAATTAACAACATCAATCGATCGAATGCGCAAAGCAATCGGGGCTTTCGCTGCTTTTGTTCCTGTCGATTTGGTCCGTGGACTTCTCAAGTCTGGACAGAAATTAGAACTCGGTGGGCGCAGTCGTTTTTTAACTATCATGTTTTGTGATCTAGAGTCCTTCTCGACACTCAGTGAAAACAGCCCTTCACAACAACTATTACTGCGTGTTTCTAAATACCTTCAAATTGCAACCCACAATATCAATCAAGAAATGGGAACGGTTGATAAATTTATTGGTGACGGCGTCATGGCTTTTTGGGGCGCTCCAAACACGCTCGAAGACCATGCATACAGGGCTTGTGCGGCCGCATTAAAAATCCAAGAACAAATGGACGTCATTAATAAAGAATGGGAAAACGAAGGACTCCCCCCCTTGAAGGTAAGAATCGGCATTCACTCAGACGTCGTTCTGGTTGGCAATATTGGATCCATTGAACGCATGTCTTATACGGTCATGGGTGATGGCGTCAACGTGGCCGCACGTTTGGAAGGCATCAACAAAGAGCTTGGCACACGGATCTGCATCAGTAAAACCGTGGTCCGAGAGGCTGGAGAGCGTCTAAAACTGCGCGCGCTCGATGAGGTGACGGTCAAAGGACGTAAATCCACTGTCGAGGTGTATGAATTGTTAGGACTAGAGGCGACTGAAATAGATGTATCAATGAATAAAGACTAAACACCACATTGCTTATTTTTTGGTGCATACCGTTGATTCATTGACTCAGTCACCGTCATCACCTCAAAAGGAAATAACAGAATTGCAACCCATGCATTCATTTCTTGACAATCGCGCGGGTGACTGGCGGGAGTGCCTCAATACCTCGCTCAGATTGCTTCGTGAATCGTGGGCCACTCAATGGGTTGGACTTCCTTTTGTTGTCGATGCTTGCGCTAATTTTTTAAACCTCAAATCAACCACACTAACAAAAGACGATGCGAAGTTTTTGGCAGTCGCTCGTGAAGTGGCCATGCAAACCGAGGCCGACGCTGATGATCGCTGTCGCGGGTCGTCGTCCGAGGAACCCCACTACCATAACCGGCTGCATTTTGCAGACGTGTTGACCACCGTTACCCTGCAAGCCGCCATAGAGAGCGAACATTCGAATCTGAACGACAAGCCGTGGCAGGCTGCACTGATTCTTATCGCCATCGCACACGACCTTCATCACCCAGGACGGATCAACCATCACCCCGCTGAGATTGAGCAGCTGTCAGTTGATGCATTGCGCCCTTACTTAAAAAAACACGCCGTGCCTAATCGATGGATCGAGCGTATTGAGCACGTTATCTTGTCATCAGACTTCGCGCTGGTCTCCAAAAATCATGCGCGCGTCGCTAAAAAAACATTTTCTTGGGACACCGATTGGGCCATTGTTTTGATCAACGAAGCTGATGTCATGGCGAGCGTATCAGAGGCGTTTGGTTCTGAGCTCGGCTTTGCATTGGCCAGCGAGTGGGCGACGGCCTCCTTGCCTATGCACAGCTCAGTGGCAACAGATCAAGGACGGCTAGATTTTTTGGCAAGTACTTTTTTTAGCAGCTATTCAGCGACTTTACTGGGTGCGTCTACTGAGCGACTTAAACAACTCGGGGACCACCGTAAATAGTTGCTCTAATTTTTTTCAGTGAAATATTCGTATTCGTATTCGTTTTTTAAATAGATCGACAGGATGCCTTAGCGCAAAATCGATACTGGTATGCTAGGCGCTTGATCTTTAAATGACGCACGCTTTCAACACAAATTTTTGTGGCTATGTTCTTTGTCTTTCAAATACACCCATTTGGCTGGAAGACAGCGTAGAGACAACCACTACGCGTCTGCTGATTGACCAGATTTACCCGACGCCAACTGGATCGTGTGTCAGTTTGGCTTACCCTAAGACCGAGCACTTTAACTTGGCGACAATCGGTCAGCACAAGCGAGCAGCCCATGAAATATCGGCTCCGATACCGATAAAGGAAAGCACTCAGGCAACTTGGCTTTAACCGTGTTTAGCACTTCAGGCGTACGACTTGCCAAATCATCGAGGATCGCATCGACTGACTGGCCAGCGAGGCTGACGATGCCATATTCCCGTCCAACCTGTACCCACTGGCGTCGTTCAATGTGACGCATGACCCAGTGGGTGTTTTTTGAGCGCACTGCCATGGCAAGTTTGGCTTTAAACGGTGAAAGCATGTTAGCGCCCTTACCCATGACTGGATAAGCAGAGAGCACATCATAAAATGGCGTTAAGTGGTAGGCACCACCCGCTTGCAAAAAGATACTGAAATTTTTGGCGTGTCCATCAGTCGCACCGAGCATCCAAAAAATCACCTGCGCCCGGAAAAAGTTGCGGCGATCACGTTCCGATTCGCTTGAAGTGGTCAACAGCTTCATGATGGCTCGTATACCCGGTCCGCCATCGGACTCATATTTCAGCCCAGGCGGCGTACCCGTTGCTTGACACATGTCCTCTTGCGGCAAGCGCATGATCCACGGCGTATTCGATTCACCTTGCGCCCAAGCACGATCAAATCTCTCTACCGCCAAGACCTTTATGTCCTCGAACTGCAGAGGATGCGAAAGCGCGACTGGTAATCCGTAAGCTCGCATGATCTCCAAACAAAGCCACTCGTTCTCGACCGAAGTGCGCATGTCAAAGTTCAGGTTCCCGACAAGCCCAAGCGGTAACTTCAGAATATGTGTCGTCGGCGTGGACCCTAGCGGCTGACACCATTGCCCATCGAGCCACAACAATGCTGTTTTTTCTTGTGCTCCAGCAATAGAGAGCCGAAACTGTGCAAACTCGTCTAAATCCTGATGACCAAATCGCTCAGTGCTCACTAACTGACGCAGCATATTAGCGACACCTGACTCGCCCAGTGGTTCAGCCCGCACTTTTCGTACATCTTGCGGTGTGGATGCATCGGGCAGGATCTGTAAAGCGCCCGCACAATCTCGCCCAACTTCAGCTAGTAATGTAAAAGCATCCGTTGAGCCGAGTCGAAATCGCCGAGCGACTCGATCACGGATATCACGGCTGTCTGGCAGCAAATTCTCAAAATAATTCCTGACCAACACGCCACGATGTGGTTCGTTGCCTGGTGTGAATGGCAGGGAAAGGGACAATGGGCGACCATGCTGGGAATTAACCCACGCATTGTCATATTGCAACACGTCACCCACCGTTGGCCGAAGCGTCCAGGTCCCAACGAACGCTGCGTTCATCCATAAGTACAAAACCTGTGCGTGAGAGCGTCTTCCCATCAGGTTCACCATTCAACGTCAGACGCGCTAGCAGCAGGCTGCTTACCCTGAGATTGACGTAGTACCAAATCAACACCAAGAATGCTTAGGTATTCAAGCAATCTCTCAGCGCTGGCTTTTTCAGCGTTTCGCTCAAAAGCAGACAGTGTTTGTTGCGTAACACCAAGGCGCTTGGCCATCTCGGCTTGCGTCAAGCCGGCTTGCCGACGAAATCCCTGAAGCAGGGCCGAGAAATGCTCTGATGTGTGTACGGTAAATTCGGTCATACATATTTAAATTTGTATTAATGATTTACAAATTTTAATTTGTATCCGTAAAATACGCAATAAGATTTGTAAAAAAATAACCTGCTTGGGCACGGCCCGGCTCCTGACCACAGTCAGGGCAGAGGATAGCGTAGTTGTCACCAACAACGAAAAGCTCGCGAAAACACCGCTAAACGCTTTGCCTGAGAGCCAAAGACTCAAACCGTTACATCTGAAAAGTGTCGAACCCAGGCAAACGGCAAGTGTTGCAGCTGTTTGCTCCTATCAAACAATGTCAAAGACGCGTCAAAGGCGCTTGTGAATAGGCAATTTGACGTGTGATAAATTGCTTTGTATCTTGAAATAAAAGTGAAACGTGTCCGTCATTGCAAAAGTATTTAACTGCGGTCAAAGCCAATTCATACGCCTACCCGCACGCCTGCGGTTAGCTGCTAAGGAAGTTCGTATCGAAATAATCGGTAACGACCTATGGGTACACCCCGAAACCCCACCAGAAGAGGACATGGGTCAGTGGCTTAAGAATTTCTATGCTTACACAGAACCATTTCCAGACGATTTTTTAACAGATCGACAGGACGCTTTGCCACAAGAACGTGATTGGAGTTAGTCGATTCGATGAAGCGTACTCTTGACACAAATATTTGTCGTTATATCCTCCGTCGTCAACCCCAGGAAATGATTCAGCGGTTTGCTCTTTTGGACCCCAATCAACTATGGATTTCGGCAATCGTGGCTGCAGAACTACGATTCGGTGCGTTGAAACGAGCGTCTACAAAATTACAAACGGCGGTTGAAGCCTATCTGTCAGGATTTGATGTCAGGCCTTGGCCGCTTGATGCCACACATCAATACGCGCAGATTAGGGCGACGCTCGAGTCCCAAGGTAAACCCATCGGCAATATGGATCTCATGATTGCTGCACATGCCATGGCGGAGGACAGCGTGGTCGTCACCAACAACGCACGAGAGTTCCATCGCGTTCCAGGTCTTGCTGTTGAGCAATGGACTATTGATCCCGAGTAGCAAAATGACCGCTACGCCAATTGACGCTTGAGATTAATAACGATCAGGTCTTTGCAACCCGAAAATCCAGCTTAATCCTATCGCGATCGATGATTGCCCTAAATTCGTCGCTGATACACCACCAGTCAACAATATCTACCTTCCATGGCAAGTCAGACTCAGAAAAATCTTCCGCCAACGCACTCATAACATCGAGGCCCAATGGGTGGTTCGCCTTTATACACAAATCAAGGTCAGAATATTTCTTTGATTGACCAGTCGCGCGGGATCCGAAAACCCAAACCTCAGCGTCCTGGACATGCCTGGCTAAAATGGTCTTTACCATCGCCAACTCGGTCACACTCAACAAGAGTGGCAGTTTGGCAGTCATTTCGCGTTTCTTTGTCCTAACTGACCCAGCAAAAAAAGGGCTTCTTGCAAAAAAATAGGTATGCCAGCCACTACTTTAAGTGCCACTTCTTCATCATAGGTGTGTCTTGTTTTAGAGCGCATATCTCGATAGACACGCCATTGAGGCCAGGCGCCCAGCAACAAACCTTGCTCATTTGCCGTGCGAATCAAATACTGAAAATCTGCTTCATCGAACTCAGCAGGATTGGCTGATGCGGCTTCCAGGAAACGGCGTAACATTTTGTGTGACAGTTCATAGGTGAATTCAAATCGTTGCACCAAGCCATCTCGAATCATCACATCGGACGTGTCCAAACTGAATCTAACCAACCCTTCCTCGAGTCGTTGCACGACACTGGCGAGAGAAGAAAAGTCTAAAGACACGAAAGGCCTGCTGATTTGTTTCTGGTCGGGGCGAGAGGATTCGAACCTCCGACTCCTGCGTCCCGAACGCAGTACTCTACCAGGCTGAGCTACGCCCCGATGTTTAAAGCCGACGGTCATGCACCGCCCCGGGAAGAGTGAAATATTATCAGGTTTCACCACCACTATCGGCCGCTTATCAGGGTCCGATGGCTTGGCAAAACGCTACCGTTTATAGGCCAGCGCTCAGCTGTTAGTGGGTGCGGGTCAGGGTGTGGGCAGCCAATTGCTCAAGCAACGTTTTGGTGTCACTATCCGGTACGACTTCAAGGGCAGCGATCGCTAGGCTGACCTCTGCTTCAGCAGCCAAGCGAGTGTGCTCTAGAGCATCGGTGCGACCGATGGCTTGCGCCACCGCCTCAAAATCCCCGTCCCCATGTTCAATGGCTTGGCGAATCATGGCTTTATCAGCGGCTGAGCCAACTTCAAGAACGCGCAAGAGTGGCAAAGTGGGTTTGCCTTCACGCAAATCATCGCCCACGGTTTTACCCAGGGTCAGCGGATCACCCGAATAGTCCAGCAAATCGTCAATCAACTGAAAAGCGGTGCCCATGTGGCGCCCATAAGCCGCAGCCGCCTCTTGCAATGTTTGGCTTGCGTCGGCCAAGATGGCACCGGTGCGTGCCGCCGCTTCAAACAGCTTGGCTGTCTTAAAGCGCACAACCTGCAGGTACTTCTCTTGGGTGACATCCGGATCATTGACGTTCATCAACTGCAACACTTCCCCCTCAGAGATCACTTTTGTGGCTTGGGACATTACCTGCATGACTGCCATGCGATTGACGTCAACCATCATTTCAAAAGCGCGTGAATACAAGTAATCACCCACCAAAACGCTGGCGGCATTGCCAAACATCTCATTGGCTGTGCTACGTCCCCGGCGTAAAGCCGACTCATCGACCACGTCGTCATGCAAGAGCGTGGCGGTGTGAATAAACTCGATAACAGCAGCCATTTTTAGATGCTGACCGCCTTTATAACCAAAGGCTTTGGCCGACAGCAGCACCATGGCCGGTCGGATGCGCTTGCCGCCAGAACCAATGATGTAGTCGCCGATCGTACGGATCAGCACCACGTCAGAGTCAAGGCATTCGCGGATAACCAGGTCTACCGCTTTCATTTCAGCGGCAATCGGTGCGAGCAGTTCGTTTAGGGCAGACACGTATTTCTTTTGACTTTCAAAGAGTTAAAGGGTAAATTTACGGGTTCGACCTTGTGTCGAAGCATTCTTTTTACCCAAACCAAGAGGTTAACCCATGTACGCGGTCATAAAAACCGGTGGCAAGCAGTATCGCATTGCCGCAGGTCAAAAACTTAAAATAGAACAGATACCGGCAGACATTGGGCAAGAAATCACGCTAGACCACGTGTTGTCGGTCGGCGAGGGCGATGATATCAAGATCGGCGCCCCGCTAGTCGAAGGTGCGGTCGTCAAAGCCACGGTTCTTGCGCAAGGACGCCATGACAAGGTCAAGATCTTTAAGATGCGTCGACGCAAGCACTACCAAAAGCGTCAAGGCCATCGGCAGAACTATACCGAAATCCGTATTGAATCAATCGCGGCATAAGCGTCAGTCGCAGCAGGAGTAGAACATGGCACAAAAGAAAGGCGGTGGATCAACCCGCAACGGTCGCGATTCAGAAGCAAAACGACTCGGTGTGAAAGCCTACGGTGGTGAACTCATCACGGCCGGCTCGATCATCGTTCGCCAGCGTGGAACCAAATTCCACCCAGGCACAAATGTCGGCATTGGCAAGGATCACACCTTGTTCGCATTGGTCGAAGGCAAAGTTAAATTTGCTATTAAAGGCCGCTTGAACAAGTCGACCGTGTCAATCGTCGCAGAATAACGGCATTTAAGCGCGACAGAGAGGCCCTGTCGTTCGCGGCAGGGTTTTTTTATTTAGAAGAGTCATTATGAAATTCGTTGACGAAGCAACCATCGAAGTGATTGCCGGCAAAGGTGGCAATGGCGCCGCGAGTTTCCGTCGCGAAAAATTTATTCCCTTTGGCGGCCCTGACGGCGGCGATGGCGGTCGCGGCGGCAGTGTGACTGCGGTGGCCGATCGCAACATCAACACCCTGATCGACTACCGTTACGCCCGCAAACATGTGGCTCGTAATGGCGAGAACGGTCGGGGCTCTGACCAATACGGCGCCGGCGCCGACGACATCGTCTTGCGCATGCCGGTGGGCACCGTCATACACGACGCCGAAACCGACGAAATCCTATTTGACCTAGACACCCACGGCCAAACCGTGGTGCTTGCCCAAGGCGGCGGCGGTGGTCTGGGTAACATTCATTTCAAATCCAGCGTCAACCGCGCCCCACGGCAATTCACCAAAGGCAAAGAAGGCGACCAAAAGCGTCTGCGACTCGAACTCAAAGTTTTGGCTGACGTTGGCTTATTGGGCATGCCCAATGCCGGCAAGTCCACCCTCATCACCAAAATCTCAAACGCCAAGCCCAAGATTGCCGACTACCCTTTCACCACCCTGCACCCCAATTTGGGTGTTGTGCGGACCTCGCCGTCACGCAGCTTTGTGGTGGCAGATATTCCTGGTTTGATCGAAGGTGCATCTGAAGGCGCAGGCTTAGGCCACTTGTTTTTGCGTCACTTAAGTCGCACCCGCATTCTCTTGCATCTTGTTGACTTGTCCTCGCTCGACCCAGACCTTGACCGCGTGCCCGATGCGGTGGCTGAAATGAAAGCCATCGAGGGCGAACTCAAAAAATACGACGCTGCGCTATATGCCAAACCTCGTTGGTTGATCCTTAACAAATTCGACATGGTCCAAGACGCTGATAAGGTTAAAGCCGCCTTTTTAAAGAAAAGCAAATGGAAGGGCCCGGTTTACGCCATCTCAGCGCTGACTGGCGAAGGCACGCAGCAGCTGCTCTATGACTTGCAAGATGCGCTCGATTTGGCGCGTGACCAAGACCATGAACGTGCCGACAAAGAGGCAGGCGACTTCGAATTCAACGACCCCCGGTTTGACCCGGGCCGTGGGAGCCCCACATGACTTCTGGCTCTCACCAACTGGCCGTGACGCAAGCTGGTAACCGCTTGGTGGTTAAGGTCGGCTCGAGTTTGGTCACCAACGACGGTCAAGGCGTTGACCACAACGCCGTTGCCCAATGGGCTCGCCAAATTGCTGAACTGCGTCACCTTGGCAAAGAAATTGTGATGGTTTCAAGTGGTGCCATTGCCGAAGGCATGGTGCGCTTAGGCTGGACGCGCCGACCCACCGAGATGCACGAATTGCAAGCAGCCGCGGCCGTGGGGCAAATGGGCTTAGCCCAAGCCTACGAAAACGCCTTTGCGCCGCACAACCTGCGCACCGCGCAAATCCTCTTAACCCACGAAGACTTGGCCGACCGGGTCCGTTATCTCAATGCCCGCTCAACGCTCTTTGCTTTGTTGCGATTTGGGGTTGTGCCGATCGTCAACGAAAACGACACCGTCTCAACCGACGAAATCAAAGTCGGGGATAACGACACCCTAGCCGCCTTGGTCACCAACTTGGTTGAGGCCGACACGCTCATCATCTTGACCGATCAGTCTGGTTTATACGACCGTGATCCCCGGCAACACCCCCATGCGCAACTGATTGCGCAAGCCGCAGCCGATGAGCCGTCACTCGAAAGCATGGCTGGTGGGGCGGGTAGCCACATTGGCAAAGGTGGCATGCTCACCAAAGTCTTGGCGGCTCAGCGCGCCGCGCGCAGTGGTGCCAACACCGTGATTGCATCTGGCCGTGAAATGAACGTGCTGGTGCGCTTGGCACAAGGCGAGTCAATCGGCACCACGCTCACCGCAAAACAACCCGTTTGGTCAGCGCGCCAACAATGGATGGCCGATCACCTGCGTTTGCGTGGCCGCTTAACACTTGATGACGGTGCCATCAAAGCGTTGCTTGTCGATGGCAAAAGTCTATTGCCTGTTGGCGTTAAAGCTGTCGAGGGCTTGTTTGAAAAAGGCGACTTGGTGGCTTGTGTTGACCGCGCGGGTCAAGAATGTGCCCGCGGCCTGATCAATTACTCAAGCGGCGATACTCGACGTATCATGGGCCAGCCCAGCCATAAAATCATGGATATTCTCGGTGAGGCCGACGAGTCTGAATTGATCCATCGCGATAACCTCGTGATCATGAATCGACCACAAACCAACCCCACCTAGTTGCATTTACTCGGGTGGGTGTAAGGCCAACGACAACACAAATGCCGCGTTTTTATCCCGCACCGCCATGGCAAACAGGCCTTGCTTGATGGGTGCATCTATCAGCGCTGCCCCGAGCAACCGATCCTCTATGACCAATGCCAATTGATCGCCGAGCGCTAGCGCTGAAACCTCAGCGAGCTTGCGCGTACCATTGCCATTCAAACGAATCGCCACATAGAAAAGACCCGACGGATCTGTCATGGGTGTGGCTGCCTGCACCGCTGTTCCCAACACCACTGGCGTTGGGGCCAAGTACAGTGCGGGCTGTTCGCCCACGCCTTCGCGCTTGACCCAGGCCACCGTCGGCTCTGTTTTGGCGAGGTAAAAGCCAATCGAAGCCCTCGGGTCGGGCGGTGGCGGATAGGCCAGATCCCAAAGCGCGCCGCAACCAGACAGCATCACTGTCATCAAAGCAGTGACCACGCGCAGTGCCATTCGTTTGTTATCCATAGGCCTATTTAGAGTGATTAAAAAACTGTCTAAACCGCAGTGTAGCGGTCACGCGCTTAGACAAGAACGCCACTAAGACCCTTAGCCCACTGAACGATCGACGCAAGACCCATCCTTGGCTCTATACTGGGTCAGTCATACGCAGGGGTACTGGACTTCGGTCCGGTTGAGAAACACCCTTCGCACCAGTACGGATAATGCCGACGCTGGAAGCGCGTTCCGATCACTCGGACTTCTTCCCGACTCGGCTCCAACTTTTTTTGGAGCTTTAACCATGAATGCCATCCCGAAGTTTTTAGCGGCCACCGCCGAGGTTGATGCCGCGGCCGTTGCCCCACTACCCAAATCCCGCAAAATTTACCAAACTGGATCACGACCGGATATCCGTGTGCCATTTCGTGAGATCGAGCAGTCAGACACGTCCACCTCTTTTGGCGGCGAAAAAAACCCGCCCCTGACCGTCTATGACACCAGTGGTCCCTACACCGATCCTGACGCGTCGATCGACATCCGTCGAGGGCTACCCGAATTGCGCCGGGCCTGGATCGAAGAACGCGGTGACACCGAGTTACTGGGCGGCCCGAGCAGCGAATTCGGGCAGCAACGGTTAACCGACCCTGCTTTACAAGCCATGCGTTTTGATTTGCAACGCCACCCACGGCGTGCCATTGGTCGTACTAACGTGAGCCAGATGCACTATGCTCGTAAAGGCATCATCACCCCAGAAATGGAATACATCGCCATTCGCGAAAACATGCGTCTTGAGCAATACATCGAGGCCTTGCGCCAAAGCGGACCCGATGGCGAACGCATGGTTCAACGCTTACTGCGTCAACACCCGGGTCAATCATTTGGCGCGTCCTTGCCGTCGCGCATCTCGCCAGAGTTTGTGCGCGACGAAGTGGCTCGCGGTCGTGCGGTCATTCCAGCCAACATCAATCACCCAGAAGTCGAGCCGATGATCATCGGGCGCAACTTCCTAGTCAAAATCAACGCCAATATTGGTAACTCGGCTGTCAGTTCAGGCATCGCTGAAGAAGTCGAAAAAATGACCTGGTCAATCCGCTGGGGTGGTGACACCGTCATGGATCTGTCCACAGGCAAACACATCCACGAGACGCGCGAGTGGATCCTGCGTAACGCCCCGGTGCCGATTGGTACCGTGCCCATCTATCAGGCCTTGGAAAAGGTCGACGGCAAAGCCGAAGACCTGACCTGGGAGATCTTTCGCGACACGCTCATTGAGCAAGCCGAGCAAGGCGTGGATTACTTCACCATTCACGCCGGTGTGCGCCTGCCTTTTATTCCCATGACTGCCGAGCGCATGACCGGCATCGTCTCTCGTGGTGGCTCCATCATGGCCAAGTGGTGTTTGGCTCACCACAAAGAAAGTTTCTTGTACGAGCGCTTTGAAGAGATTTGCGAAATCATGAAGGCCTATGACGTGACCTTCTCGCTCGGTGACGGACTGCGCCCAGGCTCAACCTTCGATGCCAATGACGAAGCCCAGTTTGCTGAACTCAAGACCTTGGGCGAATTGACCCAAGTCGCGTGGCAGCATGATGTCCAAGTCATGATCGAAGGCCCTGGCCACGTGCCCATGCACATGATCAAAGAAAACATGGACCTGCAACTGAAGTACTGTGACGAAGCCCCGTTCTACACCCTCGGGCCTTTGACCACAGACATCGCCCCCGGCTATGACCACATCACCTCCGGCATTGGCGCAGCACTCATTGGCTGGTACGGCACCGCCATGCTTTGCTATGTCACACCCAAAGAACACTTGGGCCTGCCCAATAAGAAGGACGTCAAAGACGGCATCATCACCTACAAGATCGCCGCTCACGCCGCTGATCTCGCCAAAGGCCACCCGGGTGCTGCCATCCGTGACAATGCCCTGTCAAAAGCACGCTTTGAATTCCGTTGGGAAGACCAATTTAATCTTGGATTGGATCCCGACACAGCGAAAGATTTTCATGATGAGACCTTGCCCAAAGACTCCATGAAAGTGGCGCACTTTTGTTCGATGTGTGGTCCACACTTTTGCAGCATGAAAATCACTCAAGATGTTCGTGACTACGCCAAAAAGCAAGGCTTAACCGAGCAAACTGCCCTGCAAAAAGGCATGCAAGAAAAGGCCGTCGAGTTCGTCAAAAAAGGGGCGGAGATTTATCACAAGACTTAAACGTCGCATTTACGACAAAAACCCGTGATCTTAGGATCACGGGTTTTTAGCCAATGACTGGTGCTAGGCTGCGACGCAGGTCGGCCTCGGTGCGGTCACAACGGGCCAGATAATCACGCAGTTGGTCTTCACCAATCAAGCCCACGCTGAAGTACTGTGAGTCCGGGTGACTGAAGTAGAAGCCCGAGACGCTAGCCGCTGGATGCATGGCAAAACTCTCGGTCAAGATCATGCCAATCTCATCAGCCTGAAGCACTTCAAACATCTCTTTCTTAACCACGTGCTCTGGGCAAGCCGGGTAACCCGGTGCCGGACGAATACCGCGATACTTTTCAGCGATCATTTCATCGTTGGTCAACATCTCATCTGGGGCATAGCCCCAAAGGTCGATCCGGGCTCGCGCGTGCAGGGCTTCGGCAAAGGCTTCGGCCAGACGATCGGCTAAGGACTTGAACATGATGGCTGAATAGTCGTCCTGTTGGGCGATGAACTCGTTTTCTTTTTTCTCAATGCCCAGACCTGCCGTCACGGCAAACAAACCGATGTAATCCATCACCCCAGATTCACGTGGGGCGATAAAGTCTGCCAAACACTTGTTGCTCACGCCCTCGCGTTTGACGCCCTGTTGGCGAAGACCACGCCACGTGAACAAGACTTCTTCACGGGATTCATCCCGATAGACTTCGATGTCGTCATCGTTAACTTGATTGGCCGGGTAGTAAGCCATCACACCATTGGCGGTTAACCAACGGCCATCAATGATGCGCTTGAGCATGGCCTGACCATCAGCGAACACTTTTTTAGCCTGCTCACCCACGATCTCATCATCAAGGATTTGTGGGTAGTGACCAAACAAACTCCAGGTTTGAAAGAACGGGGTCCAATCGATGTAAAGCGCCAAATCAGCCAGATCAAAGTTCTTGAACATGCGACGTCCGATGAACTTTGGACGTGGTGGCGTGTAATTAGCCCAATCAAAGGTGGGTTTGGCTTCGCGCGCTTGCTCAATCGAAATCAATGGCGTGGCTTGGCGAGCAGCATGACGCTGTCGAATGGTTTCGTACTCGTCAGCCAGGTCCGCCAAATACGTGTTGGCGGTTTCTGAAACCAAGTTCTGGGCCACACCCACCGCACGGCTGGCATCTGGCACATAGATCACCGGGCCGTCATAGAACGGTGCAATCTTAACCGCCGTGTGCACTCGGCTGGTGGTGGCCCCACCGATCATGAGTGGAATCTTGCGCGAACGGAAATACTCGTCACGCTGCATTTCGCTGGCGACGTAAGCCATTTCTTCCAAGCTTGGTGTGATCAAGCCCGACAGGCCAATGATGTCGACCTTCTCTTGCTTGGCGCACTCTAAAATCTTCGCCGCTGGCACCATCACACCCATGTTGATGACTTCAAAGTTATTGCACTGAAGCACCACTGTTACGATATTTTTACCAATGTCGTGCACATCGCCCTTGACCGTGGCGATGAGAATCTTGCCCTTGGCGCGAACGTCACCGCCTGAGGCTGCGATCAGCTTTTTTTCTTCTTCAATGAAAGGTACCAAATGGCCCACGGCTTGCTTCATCACCCGCGCTGATTTCACCACCTGCGGCAAGAACATTTTGCCCTCACCAAAGAGGTCACCCACAATATTCATGCCATCCATCAGCGGGCCTTCAATAACCTCGATGGGGCGACCACCACGGCCAGCAACCACTTGTCGGATCTCTTCGGTGTCTTCCAAAATAAAGGTGGTGGTTCCGTGAATCAAGGCGTGCGCCAGACGCTTCTCAACGGTCTGCTCGCGCCAAGTCAAGTCTTCTTCTCGCTTGGCACCACTGCCCTTGACCGTCTCAGCTAGGCTCACCAAACGCTCGGTCGAGGTACGCTCGTCAGCGGCATCGGTCAGCCCGACCGGTTCTTTTCGGTCAAGCACCACGTCTTCAACCAAGTCACGCAAAGTCTTATCAAGCTCGCCGTAAACGCCAAGTTGGCCCGCGTTCACAATACCCATCGACATACCATCACGGATGGCGTAGTAAAGAAACACGGTGTGAATCGCCTCACGCATGGCTTCATTGCCACGGAATGAAAAACTCACGTTTGAAACACCACCCGAAATGCGGGCGTGCGGTAAGTTTTCACGAATCCAGCGCGTGGCTTCAATAAAGTCGACCGCGTAGTGATCGTGGTCTTCGATGCCAGTGGCGATCGCAAAGACGTTGGGATCAAAGATAATGTCTTCGGGTGGAAAACCCACCTCGTTGACCAGCAAGTCATAGGCGCGCTTGCAAATCTCTTGGCGCCGGATCAGTGAGTCGGCTTGACCGTCTTCATCAAACGCCATCACCACCACGGCCGCGCCGTAGCGCAAGCACAGTTTGGCTTGTTGCAAGAAAGGCTCTTCACCTTCTTTCAGTGAAATCGAGTTCACCACAGGTTTGCCTTGTACGCACTTCAAACCGGCTTCGATGACGGACCACTTCGAGCTGTCAATCATGACAGGTACGCGGGCGATGTCGGGTTCAGAGGCAATCAAATTCAAAAACCGCACCATGCAAGCCTGAGAATCCAACATGGCTTCATCCATGTTGATGTCGATGATCTGCGCACCGTTTTCAACTTGTTGACGCGCCACATTAACCGCTTGTTCGTAGTCCCCTTCGCGTATCAGGCGCGCAAACATTTTGCTGCCGGTCACGTTGGTGCGCTCACCGACGTTGATAAACAAGGACTCACCGTCAAAGTTCAACGCCTCTAGGCCAGACAAACGGGTCTTTTGAGCGATCTCGGGGACGATTCGGGTGGGCAAAGATTTAACGCATTGCGCGATGGCTTCGATATGCTCGGGCGTGGTGCCGCAACAGCCGCCCGCTACGTTCACTAACCCGGAACGGGCAAATTCTTCCATCAAGCTCGAAGTGTCGGCAGGCGTCTCATCAAAACCCGTCTCGCTCATGGGGTTGGGCAAGCCCGCGTTGGGGTAAACGCACACATAGGTGTCGCAAATTTTTGAAAGCTCAACCACATAGGGGCGCATCAAAGCCGCCCCCAACGCGCAATTCAAACCGATGGTGACCGGTCGTGCGTGACGCACTGAGTTCCAAAACGCTTCGACGGTCTGACCAGACAAGATGCGCCCTGAGGCATCAGTCACTGTGCCAGAGATCATCAGAGGCAAGCGTTCGCCGCGCGCTTCAAAAACCGATTCAATCGCAAAAATGGCTGCCTTGGCGTTTAAAGTATCGAAAATGGTTTCCAGCAAAATGATGTCGACACCACCGTCGAGCAGGCCATTGAGCTGCTCGGTGTAAGCCACGCACAATTCGTCGAAGGTGACGTTGCGCGCTCCCGGATCGTTCACATCGGGCGAAATCGAGGCGGTTTTGGGTTGTGGGCCGAGGGCGCCCGCCACAAATCGAAGCCACTCTGGGGTACTGGCGGCATCACGCGCTTCGCAGGCAATTCGTGCTGAAGCAACATTCAATTCATAAGCAATGCCAGGTAAATCGTAGTCGCCTTGGGCAATCGAGGTCGCGCCAAAGGTATTGGTTTCGATAATGTCAGCACCGGCCGCAAAGTACTGATCGTGAATCTCACGAATGACTTCTGGCTTGATGATCGACAGAATTTCGTTGTTGCCTTTGAGGTCTTGAGCATGCTCGACAAACCGCTCCCCCCGAAAATCCGCTTCATTGAATTTGTATCGCTGGATCATGGTGCCCATGGCACCGTCGAGGATCAAAATGCGTTCGTTTAACAAACGCACAAAGGCTTGACCGCGCGTGAACGCTTCAATCGGATGAGGAAGGGCTGGATATGGCATCTGGTCCACGATATTCAATCGGTCAAAAACCTCGACCTTGCGATATGAAATTAACCCCTTATGGTATCAAATTAAGCGTTATTTATGACAAAACCCCTCCGAATGGTGCGACACATGGTCAGCTGACGCTTGCGTGCTACAGTCAGCTTGCTTTGGTGCTTTTGGCGCACAAACGCGATTCTTTTTCGAGAGGTCGTGCGCTGCAAAAGTTAAACGGGAAACAGGAAGCGGAGAATCGCCCGCCCGCCTGTGCTGCCCCCGCAACGGTCAACGTCCTACCCTTTAAACGGTTTGATGTGAGCCCGATACCGGCCAGAGCAGGTGGGTTATTGGCAAACAACCAATCGCCTTTTGATGTGAACGACGTGCGGGGACGCACGTCTAACCAGAGAAACTGATGAAATCGAAGCCCTTTTTGCGTTCGCGTCTAGCGATCGCCATGGGCGCATCCGCGCTCACGTTTGTTGTATCCGCACAAACCACTCCCGACCAAACCACCACTACCGTCACTATCCCGCAGCTAGACCCGATCATTGTGACGGCCTCGCGTATCCCCACGCCGCTTGAGCAAACTTTGGGTGACAACTCGGTAATTGATAGGGCCACGCTTGACCTAACCCCTGATGCCACGGTGGCAGACGTATTGGGTCGTCAGCACGGCATTACTTTTGTGAATTACGGCGGTCCACAGACGCTCACAACGATCAACATGCGTGGTACTAACGGCAAACAAAGCCTGGTGTTGGTTGACGGCATGCGTATTAATACGCCCACCAACAGCTTGCCTGCCTTGAGTGCGATTCCGTTAAACGCGGTTGAGCGCATCGAAATCGTGCGTGGTGCGGCCAGTAGTCTTTACGGGGCTGATGCCATTGGTGGCGTGGTCAACATCATTACCCGTAAGGGTGCAGACACGCCATTTAACGCATACGCCACGGCCGGCGTGGGTACTTACGCGACCAGCGAATACACCGCCGGGTTTTCAGGCAGCAAAGACGGTTGGCAATACAGCTTAAATGCGGGTTACGGTCAAAGCTCTGGTTTTAACGCCACCAATGGGCAAGCCAGCTCCGGCAATAACGCCGATAAGGATTCCTACTACCGTGCCAACGTGGGTGGACAACTGGGCTTTACCTGGCGCGCTGGGCAAACAATCAGCGTCCAGACCCTTCAATCCAGAGTCAACAGTGGTTATGACACGTTTGATTTGGATTTTGACGATCGGTCAATTCAAATTCTCAGCAACACCATCATCGCCAGTGAGAACCAAATCAACGAACGATGGCGAAGCCAGCTGTCGGCGAGCTTCACGACCGAAAAAAATGAAACCAAAAATAACCCGCTTGGTGCGGGTGACGGCTATTTCACACCCAAGCAAAACCAATACCAGTGGATTAACACCATCGCGCTGACGCCGGCGCAGACCGTCACCGTCGGCTATGAACGATTAGACCAGTCGGTTGACGCATTTTTCTATGGTGCCCCCGTGGATTACACCAACGACGCTGTCTATACCAACGCCTTCATGGCAACCTATGTCGGTCAGTGGGGCGCGCACCAAGTGCAGGGCAGTGTGCGCAATGACAATAACTCACAATACGGCAGCTTCACCACCGGCAGCCTAGCCTACGCCTATGACATCTCGGCCAATTGGCGCGCCAGCGTGGCTGCCAATACGGCATTTCGCGCGCCGAATTTTAATGAACTTTACTACCCTGGATATGCCAATCCTAACCTGAGTCCAGAGCGTTCACGCAATATCGAGGCTGGACTGCGCTACTTGCATGACGACGGCGAAGTAGGGCTGACAGCTTTTTATAACCGAATCACGGATTTAATCGTTTCTAACGCGCCCGATTACATTCCGCAAAACGTCGATACCGCTGTCATTAAGGGCATTTCGCTTTTTGCCTCTCACAACATTGGGCGCCAAACCGCAGTAACTGCTGGGCTCGACCTACTGAGTCCGTACAACACCACCACCAATGAGCGTCTGCCCTTTAACGCACAACGGGTGTTGCGCTTGGGCGCAACCCATCAAATTGATGCCTTTGGTTTAAACGCCGATTGGTACTTAACCAGTAACCGACTGGATGGCAAAAATACGCTCGGCGGTTATGGCTTGTTCAACTTGGGCGTGTCATACGCGGTGAACGACAAACTGGACATACAGTTGCGTTGGAATAATGTCTTCGATAAGGCATACACTCTGGTTCGGGGCTACAACACACCAGGTTCCAATGTCTTTGTTAATTTGTCAGCGCGTTACTGAGTTCTCACTGAAAATCCTTTTGGGATTGGCATTGTGTTTGGGGTTGGGAGGCGGGATTGCGCTGTCCACCCCCGTGTCACCACGCGTGGTGTCTCTGACCCCGCATGTCACTGAATTGATCTTTGCCGCCGGCGCCGGTCACACCATCGTGGCAACAGTGAATGCCAGCGATTATCCTGAGGCGGCGCTTGGCATTGACCGTATCGGCGATGGCTTAAACACCAGCGCCGAACAGGTCCTTGCCCTGCAACCCGACTGGGTCATGGGATGGCCATCGGCCCTGATGACACAGTTACAAGCACTTGGGGTTGAGACCGTGGTGCTAGAGCCTTCAACAATCATTCAGATTGCTCAACAGGTCAAGACTCTTGGGCTACTGCTCGGTACTGAATCCGTGGCTAATACCAAGAGTCAAGAAATCACCGCCGACATCGCGTTGATCGCTGCCCAAGTAACGGATAGATCAGCACCACCGCTGCCCGTCGTTGTTCTAGCGAGCCCCGATGGTCAATACGTTTTGGGGCGACAGGCGCTTATCAATGATGCGTTAGCCCTTTGTGGTGCACAAAATGTCTTTGCTGAGACACTTTCGGTGGCGCCATCGGTTAGTCTAGAGGGGCTGATTGCAGCCAAACCGGCGCTCGTGATCACCGGCTACGAGCCCTCAGCTTGGCTTGGCGATCAGTTTAATGTTGCCGTTATTAACCCCAGCTGGCTTTACCGACCCGGCCCCCGATTTGTTCAAGCGACGCGGCGAATTTGCGCCGCCGTCAAACAAGCACGACAATCAAGGCAGTAATATTCACCGTGGCGTTTTTGGCCTCCCATTCAGGACTGAATAATGATGACTCAAGATCCGCTGATCATTGCAGACAAGGCGTACTATTCGCGCCTGCTGGTCGGCACCGGTAAGTACCAAGATTTCGCGCAGACCCGCGCAGCGATTGACGCCAGTGGCGCGCAGATTGTGACCGTTGCCATTCGTCGAACCAACATCGGACAAAGTCCAGACCAAGAGAGCTTGCTCGATTACTTGCCACCCTCGCAGTTCACGCTGCTGCCAAATACCGCCGGCTGTTATAGCGCTGATGAGGCGGTACGCACCTTACGTTTGGCGCGTGAGCTGCTCGATGATCACCGCTTGGTAAAGTTAGAGGTTCTCGGCGATTCAGACACTTTGTTTCCCAACATGCCTGAAACCCTTAAGGCTACCAAAACGTTGGTGGACGAAGGGTTTGATGTGATGGTGTATTGCACCGATGACCCGATTCAATGCCAAATGCTCGAAGATTTGGGTTGTGTGGCGGTGATGCCCCTGGCCTCATTGATTGGTTCTGGCATGGGTATTTTGAACCCATGGAATTTGCAATTGATCTTAGACAAGGTGAGGGTACCTGTTTTGGTCGATGCGGGTGTCGGCACCGCCTCAGATGCAGCGATTGCCATGGAGTTGGGCTGCGCTGGGGTTTTGATGAACACGGCTATTGCGGCGGCCAAAGAACCAATTCTCATGGCTGGCGCCATGCGCAAGGCGGTTGAAGCTGGGCGAGAGGCCTTTTTAGCGGGTCGCATGCCCCGCAAAACCTACCAAGCCACACCAAGCTCACCGACAACTGGGCTAATCAGTGGTGGAAGCCGTTCATGACCGTTCTAATTCCAAACATCTTGAGTGTCGCAGGGGTTGACCCATCTGGTGGTGCCGGCATTTTGGCTGACGTTAAAACCATGAGTGCCTTGGGTGGCTATGGCTGTGCGGTGGTGGCTGCCTTGACCGCCCAAAATACCCAAGCCGTCACGCATATCCATCCCGTGCCAGCCGATTTTGTGGCGGCCCAACTCGACACCTTATTTAAAGACGTGCGAATTGACGCCACTAAGATCGGCATGTTGGGGCAAGTGCCCGTGATTCGTGTGGTGGCAGAAAAGCTCAGCACTTACCGCTGCGAACACATTGTCTTGGATCCCGTCATGGTTGCCAAAAGTGGTGACATGCTATTAGAAAAAAACGCTGTCGGTGAACTGCGTGAAGCTTTGTTGCCTTTGGCCACCATGTTGACGCCTAACTTGCCAGAGGGCGGTGTTTTGACCGAGCGGCGCCCCCCTGAGAACTTGGCCGAAATGCGCAAAATGGCCGAAATTCTTCGCAAGAAAATGAATGATCAAGGCCACCGCTGGGTTTTTTTAAAGGGTGGCCATCTGCCCGGTAACGAGACCACCGATTTGCTGCATGACGGTGATGTGATGATTACCTTACCGGGCCAACGGATCCAAACATCAAACACCCACGGCACGGGTTGCACACTGTCGGCCGCACTTGCCACGCTATTGGCTCGTGGGCTCACTGCCCCACAAGCTGCCGAACAGGCCAAGGCGTACTTAACCCAAGCTATCGCACAGGCGCATGCGCTGACTGTTGGCCAAGGCCATGGGCCAGTGAACCATTTTCATGGCATCTGGGAAAACCCCTAGTACAATCAACGCAACGCTTTTGTTGAAATGACCATGAAATTAGCCAGCCTCTCTGATATCGAAAAAGCCCGATTCAATTTAATCGAGCAACAAATCCGTCCTTGGGATGTGAGTGACGAACGCGTCCTTGCCGCTTTGCCCTTGGTTGCCCGCGAACGTTTTGTGCCATCCCAGTTTCGTGGCTTGGCATTTTCTGATTTGGAAGTGCCACTGGTGATACATGGCGTTGACACCAAACAAGCCATGCTTTCACCAAAAGTCGAAGCGCGTTTGGCGCAAGCACTGGCGCTGACGGCTGAAGACTGTGTGCTTGAAATCGGCACTGGTTCTGGTTACCAAGCCGGCGTCTTATCCAAACTTTCGCGACAAGTGACCTCAGTCGAAATCGATGCCCGGTTGGTCGCCTTTGCCCAAGAAAATATCGCCAATGCCAAGATTGACAATGTCACCATTGAAACCGGTGACGGCAGCGAAGGCTGGGGCACAACCGAATACGATGCCATCCTCATGACGGGGTCCTTGCCGACAATGCCCGATGCTTTTAAATACCAACTGCGCGTCGGTGGACGCCTAGTAGCGGCGATCGGACAATCCCCGGCCATGACAGTGGTACGGGTGACCCGAATCACAGCGGCCAGCTTTGAGACCGAAACATTATTCGAAACCGTGATCAAACCCCTGGTGGGACCCCACGTTTCACACTTCAAATTTTGAGAGAGCCCATGGTAAAGATGACGTGCTGGATTGGAAGGGCAGTCATCGGATTTGCCTGTGTTCTGACGGCTTTACCCACAAGCGTTTACGCCATGGACTTGGCACAGGCTTGGCAGCTGGCCTTAAACAACGACCCCACATACCAATCAGCTCGGGCTCAATATCGCGCCATGGCGCAAAAAATGCCTCAAGCAATGGCCGCGCTGCTACCGCAAGTCGATGGCTCGCTAACAGGCGCTTATCTCGACAGTCGAGCCACAGGTCAAATGAACCAAGTGTTCCAGGGCAGCCGCTCAGCATGGAACTTGAGCCTTACTCAGCCAGTATTTAATTGGTCTTCACTTCAAACCTTCGAGCAGTCGAAGTTAGTGGTCGCGCGCGCCGAAATCGACCTTCAGATCGCTTATCAAGATTTAATCTTGCGCGTCAGCCAAGCCTATTTTGATGTGCTGGCGCGTAAGGATTCGCTCGAGGCTCTTCAGGCTGAGAAACGATCCATTGATGAGCAGTTGGCGGCTTCTAAGCGCCGCTTTGAGCTCGGTGACGCCACTATTACGGATGCGCTTGAAGCACAAGCACGCTTTGATTTGGTGTCAGCCAATATCATCGGCGAAGAGAACAAATTAAGTAATGCTGAAGATGCCTTGGCACGCATTATCGGTCGCCCACCTGAGGCCAACCTTTTATTTGCGTTGCCCTACAGCATTACGCTGCCAACTCCAAACCCCAATCGTTTGGCAGACTGGTCTGCTCAAGCCAAGACCGCGAGCCTTAACGTGGTGCGCTCCCGGATTGACACACGAATTGCCGACTATGAAATTCAGATTGCCAAATCAGGTCATTACCCCTCAGTGAGTCTTTCGGCCCAGTCAACAAGTAACACCGTGGGCAATTCGCAAGTGAGGCCTTTTTTTGATGGTCGCACCATCGACAATAGCGTGGCGTTGACATTGTCTGTGCCGATTTATTCCGGCGGCGGGGTCAGTGCACGCGTGGTTGAAAAAGCAGAATTACAGCAAAAGTCCGTTTACGACTTAGAAGCGGTGCGTCGTCGCGCCTTGCAACTGTCGCGAGAATATTTCAATGGCGTGCAAGCGGGTCTCGCACGCGTTAAAGGGTTGTCAGCCGCTGAGAAATCCAGCCTATCTGCCTTGAAGGCCAATGTCACGGGCTACAACATTGGCGTTCGCATCAACCTTGATGTGCTTGATGCACAACAACAACTTTTTGTGACCAAGCGAGATTTGGCTGTGGCCCGTTATTTAACGTTGGTGACGAGCTTGCAGTTACGAGCCAATAGTGGGGTATTGTCTGAGGTTGACCTCTTAACCATCAACAGTCTACTCAAACCCCCTGGATCGCCAGGCACTGGGATCATGCATGACCTCAAAATGCCGCGCTGATTAAACGCCAAGCGAATCTGTATAAGCGGGGCCTGTCAATGGCTGCCTTGGATTTTGCGAACCAACACGGTTGTGGATCGCTCAAACCGAAACGGTATGGCCACCGCTTGCCCACCCCATGACTCGACTAAGGTGGTTTCGGCCAGCGTACTCATGTCGTAGTCACCACCTTTGACAATCAAATCTGGGCGCAGCCGCTTAATCAGATCGAATGGTGTGTCTTCATCAAAGTAGGTTACGGCTGCCACGCTAGATAATGCAGCCAATAACGCCATGCGGTCCATCATCGTGTTCAGTGGGCGCTCGGGGCCCTTGCCCAATCGCTTGGCAGAGGCATCGGTGTTCACAGCCACAATAAGTGCACGACCCAACTGTGAGGCTTGGTCAAGATAGGTCACGTGCCCACGGTGCAAAAGATCGAAGACCCCATTGGTAAAAACAACAGGCGCGACGCACTCAGTGCTGTCGCGCCACGCCAAGCATTGCTCAGGGGTCAAGATTTTGGTTTCGAAACCAACA
Source organism: uncultured Burkholderiaceae bacterium (assembly GCA_937888805.1). GTDB lineage: Bacteria > Pseudomonadota > Gammaproteobacteria > Burkholderiales > Burkholderiaceae_B > Algicoccus. The sequence continues at coordinate 1,653 of CALBEY010000111.1, read as the reverse complement.
CTCACGAACCAATGTCCAGGCAGATGTTAAGCGACAACTGCCACATCGGGCGCAGCCAAGCTCTTTCGATAGCGATTCAAATCTTGGACGGTCGGAAAAGGCATTTCCATCAATACCGACATGTTGTGCAGGATTCGGCTGCTGACTTTTTCTTCCCAGACTTTGTCGAAACGGATTTGTTGGTCAAGCCAATGCTCAAGCCAACCGGGCTCAGGCAACTTTGACTGCACTGTGTCTTCAGGATACATGTCTTTGTTGACGTGCAGGTTGGTCGGGTGCAAGGCCTGAGCAGTGCGTTTGGCCGAGGCCATCAAAACACCAATCTTGGTGAAGGCTTGCTTGGCTTGCGTGGCAATCAGTTGCCCGCGATCTTTCAAAGCACGGCGCATGTATCTCAGGTAAGCACCAGCATGGCGGGCCTCGTCGTGAGCAATGGTCTGATAAATGGACTTGATGACCGGTTCGGTGTGCCACTGCTCAGCGCAACGGTACCAGTGGTTAAGTCGGATTTCGCCGCAAAAGTGCAGCATCAATGTTTCGAGCGCTGGCGCTGGGTCAAACTCAAAACGCACCTTGTGCAGCTCATCCTCAGACGGCATCAAATCCGGGCGAAAGCGGCGCAAATACTCAATCAAAACCAGTGAGTGCTTTTGCTCTTCAAAAAACCAGACTGACATAAAGGCGCTGAAATCGCTGTCGTCGCGGTTGTCGCGCAGAAACATTTCGGTGGCTGGTAAGGCAGCCCACTCGGTGATTGCATTCATCTTAATGGTCTGGGCTTGCTCGTCAGTGAGTAATGAGCCATCAAACGTGTCCCAAGGAATATCAGCATCCATATTCCAACGCACGGCTTCGAGTGATTTAAACAATTCGGGATATAACATGTTGTGATGGCCTTTTAAACGAGTGCTGTCATTAATAACCGCAACAGCCTTCAGGAAAATGACAAAATCAAATTTGTTGCAATTATCTAACAACTCAACCTAAACCTTACCAGAGATGGAACATGGCCACCCCTAAAGCCATTGCGCCCAATATGATCACTGCGACCAAAAGCCGATTTGACAATTGCCGCTCTCGGCGCATGGCCTTGAGCTCTTGCAAAACGGCAGCGCTGTGGTCTGGTTTGGTTAGTGAGGCGTGAATCAAACGCGGAAACTCAGGCAGCAGTTGGGCCCATTGGCCAGCCTCCACGGCCAACTTCTGACGAACGCCACTAAAACCAACCCGATCATGCATCCATTTTTCTAAATATGGCTTAGCGGTTTCCCATAAATCGAGCTTAGGATCAAGCTGGCGACCCAGCCCTTCGACGTTTAAAAGCGTCTTTTGAAGCAGAACCAACTGTGGTTGAATTTCCACATGGAAGCGCCTTGACGTCTGAAATAATCGCAAAAGCACTTGGCCAAGCGAGATTTCTTCTAACGGCCGGTCAAAGTAAGGCTCGCAAACCCCGCGTATCGCCCCCTCTAATTCTTCTTCGCGCGTGTCTGCTGGCACCCAACCTGATTCAATATGCAAGCGAGCAACACGCCGATAGTCGCGTTGAAAAAAAGCAAGGAAGTTTTGTGCGAGGTAGTTCTTATCAAACTCAGAAAGCGATCCAACAATGCCAAAATCCAAAGCGATATAGCGACCCAGCGTTTGGGGTGC
>CALBEY010000110.1 GCA_937888805.1 uncultured Burkholderiaceae bacterium | reverse complement strand
CTGCTTTGGTTGCTGCTTTGGTTGCTGCTTTGGTTGCTGCTTTGGTTGCTGCTTTAGCCGCTGGTTTTGCCGCCACTTTGGCTGCGGGTTTTGCTGCTGCTTTGGTTGCCACTTTCGTCGCTGCTTTCGCCTGTGTTGCCGGCTTCATTTTGTCCTTCGGTGATTGCGCTGCCGACTTTGGTGGGGCTTTTTTAGCACTCACCACGTTGATCGGCGTCTTGGTGGGGGCGGCCTTTTTGGCCACCGACGAGGTAGGCGCCTTGGTTACTTTCTTGCTTGCCGGTACTGCTTTAGACACACTGTTTTTACTGACTTTCTTAGCTGCAACCGGTTTACCAACAACCGCGGTTTTGACCGTTTTCTTAACGATAGCATTGGCTGTGGTCTTAACCGCAGTCTTTGCTGTGGTCTTAACGGCAGCCTTCGAAGTTGTCTTGGCTTTGGTCGTTGTTTTACCAGTTGTCTGTTTGTCAGCTTTGCTTTTGGTATTGGTCTGGCGGCGTGTTGTCGTCATCATAGCCCTGTGTGTGAGTCATTTGATACGTGTCTATCGCCACCAAACCGCCGGCGGCGCCTAACCACGCGACAATTGCAAGCAAGGGCGCGTGGTTATCATTTGACAAAACATGACGCTCTCGGAGACGAATCAACGAGGTGCGACATGCATTGCCCGGTTCTTACAGATGCCAACGCGGTTTTAAACATGAGTCGGTGGACTGTCGTCCTAGATGAAAAGTCGGCGTTTCATAAACAGCATCAACTTTATTCAATCATCCTTAGTGCTCAGTAAAATTGCGAAGCAACCTGATATTTTACCCGTATTTTTACCGATTGGCTGACGGGAATACTGAAAGGCTTAATTTCTTTTTAGACCATGAATACGACGTGCAAGTTCCTGGTATTGCGCAATCGCTTTGGGATCATCCAAACCTTCAACCACAAGGGCAGCTTGCGCACGCTTGAGGTTATCGAGTTCTATTCGACCCAACGCATCCTCCCACTCGGACTGCGGATCAGGCAAGTCGGTTTGCCCCATAATGTCAGCTGACAGATCGGTCAGCACCTGCGCCAGATCCGTTTGAGCATCTGCAGCCTCTAGCAATGCGCCAAGATGGCGAGCGCCTGTGCCTTGAACCAACACAATAAATTCACGCACCAGGGACAAATTTGGGTCGCTCTCCAGCACATCGAGCTGTTGCTCGCCCAGACTTTCAACCAAGTTGGGGTGCGCCAGCAGCAAAGATAACAAACGCTTGGCCAAGGGCGCTACTGTGCGCCGGCGATTAAATGTGGTTTTCGTCGCGGTTCCACCAAAATCTTGGGCGCGGCTTTCTGAAGGACCAACGCCGGCTGGAGACCGATAAACCGTCGCAACGACGCCAGGCCCAGGCTGTTGTTCAATAATGCCGTCAAGCTCCTGAGGTGTCAGTCGCACCATCTGGGCGAATTCATTCAAGATTTGACGTCGCATGGCGCCTGCTGGCAGCTGCGCCAAAATAGGCGCGCCCTCATGGCTACAAGCCGATCGTCCTTCAGGCTCATCCAAGCGATGACGATTGCCGAGCTCATCCATTAAAAAAGCCGACAGGGAAACCGAATCTTTCAGACAGGCTCGAAACGCGGCCTGGCCAAACTCACGGATATAAGTGTCGGGATCATGGCCGGCAGGCAAAAACAAAAAACGAACCGACAAATCATCTTTTAGCAGCGGCAAGGACGTTTGTAAGGCCCGCCAAGCTGCCCTGCGACCCGCCGCATCCCCATCGAAGCTAAAAACAATTCGGTCGGTTAACCTGATCAGCTTCCTCATGTGGTCCGGCGTAGTGGCGGTACCGAGCGTAGCCACCGCATTACCAATACCAAGTTGCGCCAACCCCACAACATCCATATAACCCTCAACCACCACAACCTGAGCATCGCTACGAATGGCTTGGCGCGCCTCCCAAGCCCCGTAGAGCTCCTGTCCCTTGTTAAACACGGGTGTTTCAGGCGAGTTAAGGTACTTCGGTTCGCCACGCCCAATGATTCGGCCACCAAAGCCAACAATCTGGCCGCGGGTATTACGGATTGGAAACATCACACGCGCACGGAATCTATCGTAACGCCTGCCATCATCAGATTCGATAACCAAGCCAGCCTCAACAAGCAAGGGATCTTCATAACGCGTAAATGCACTGGCTAAGCCCTGGCGATCGTCAGGCGCCCAACCAAGTCCGTACAAGGCGGCAATTTCACCGGTCATGCCACGTGACTTGAGGTAGGCAATGGCTTCAGGGCTCTTTTTAAGTTGTGCTTTGAAGTACGTCTGGGCCGTTTCGAGCACTTTAACGTGCGCTGACTGCTCGTCTTTACGCTGGGCGGCACGTTGGCGCGTGGCCGGTGATGCCGTGTTTTGCGGCACCTGCATGCCAACACTACTCGCGAGCGATTGGACTGTATCGGGAAAGCTTGAACCAGTATGGTTCATCAAGAACGTGATGGCGCTACCATGGGCGCCACATCCAAAACAGTGATAGAACTGTTTATTGGGGCTTACGGTAAACGAAGGAGACTTTTCTTGATGAAAAGGGCATAACCCCAGAAGGTTAATGCCGCCTTTTCTAAGTTGCACATATCGGCCGACGACGTCAACAACGTCGACACGGGCAAGTAACTCTTGGATGAATGAATCGGGGATCAAGGCATACGCGCAAAACGCGACAGCTTGCGCCCGCGATTAATACAGCCGAGGTGGCAGTTGCTGACTACGGATGCGCTTGTAGTGACGCTTAACGGCAGCAGCTTGCTTGCGTTTGCGTTCAGCCGTTGGTTTTTCATAGAACTCACGCGCTCGCAACTCGGTCAAAAGACCCGTCTTCTCGATGGTGCGCTTAAAACGGCGCAATGCAGCTTCAAACGGCTCATTTTCTTTCAGTCGAACAATTGGCATATTGTCTATTCGTTATCAAGTGTAAAGGTTTGGGTCTACGAAGGGCTTTTTTGACAAAGCACTTGAGCAGCACATAATTTTTTCGTTAGCTCGTTAATATAGCACAAGGGACGGTACCACCATCACAAATGATGGCTTAATTCAGGTCGAAATGACTCACCGAGACGCTTTTAACGCTTTTATGCCCAGACTGTCGTAAGACTCAAAAGGCTGGTGAATCCATGGGCTACCCTCTAAAAACTGAGCGTGATAATCAGGCCTAGCCTCCGAATGCGCTTTCCACCAAATCACAGCGGTACGGATTTCTTTGATGGCGGGATACTTAGTCAGCAAATCCGACTGTACCTGAGCCAGTGTCAGTCCCGTGTCGACCATGTCGTCAACTAGCAGCACCCTGCCGCAGGGTTCACCTGTAGCCATTGATATTTCAGCCGCAATATCAAGCTGCCCTTGCTCTCGACCCGCATTGTCTCGATAGCTACTGGCCGACAAAACGGCCAGGGGCAACCGGTATAACCGCGACAACACATCACCAACACGCAGACCACCTCTTGCGATGCAAATAATCTGGTCAAATGCCCAATCCGAATCGTCGATGGTAATAGCGAGATTCTCAATCAGCCGGTGGTATTGATCCCAGCTGATCCAAATATCACTGCTCGTGTCTGCCGAGTGGCCCATAAGCTAGCTTTTGAATGGGTGGCGCAACAAAATCGTTTCATCACGATCAGGGCCGGTCGACACCATGTCAATTGGCACCTCACAGAGCTCGGCAATCCGTAATAAGTAACGACGGGCGTTTTCAGGCAGGTCTTCAAACTGTGTCGCCCCGACTGTTGATTCCGACCACCCGGGCATTTCCTCCATCACGGGCTCAGCCTTGGCCACCGCTGCTGCCCCAAAGGGGAGCAATTCAGTCAATTGGCCATCAATTCGATAACCAATCCCAAGCGATACTGTTTCTAGACCGTCAAGAACGTCCAACTTGGTGATACACAGCCCCGTGATACCGTTAAGCTGCACTGAGCGTTTGAGGGCAGCGCCATCAAACCAACCCGTGCGGCGAGCGCGCCCGGTAACCGAACCAAACTCTTTACCAACGCTGGCCAGATGCGCGCCCACTGTGTCGAGCAGCTCGGTTGGAAACGGTCCAGATCCCACCCGGGTGGTGTAGGCCTTGGTGATGCCCAACACATGATGTAATGACTGGGGACCCACGCCTGCACCAGCAGCAGCAGCGCCAGAAATACAGTTGCTACTGGTTACGAAGGGGTAGGTGCCATGATCAACGTCAAGCAAAGCGCCCTGAGCGCCCTCGAAAAGCAAATGATGACCATCTTTTTGCGCTTGGTTCAGCAATTGACTCACATCGTGAACCATTGGCGCAAGTGTCGGTGCAATAGCCATGGCCTCGTCGAACACGGCCTGAACAGAAACCGCTTCTGCACCGAGGTAGGTGGTCAACATGTGGTTGTGCAAATCAAGCACTTCCTCTAACTTGACACGAAACGCCACAGGATCGTACAAATCTTGCACCCGCAAAGCACGCCTGGCAACCTTGTCTTCATATGCCGGCCCAATGCCACGGCCTGTCGTGCCAATTTTTTCGGCACCGCGCTTTATCTCACGCGCTTGATCTAGGGCAACATGGTAGGGCAGGATCAGTGGGCAGGAAGGGGCAATTTTTAATCGATCGCGTACGTTCAGACCGGCTTGCTCAAGTTCTTCAATTTCTTTTAAAAGTGCTTGTGGCGAGAGCACAACCCCATTGCCGATGTAACAGGTCACCTCAGGGTGCATGATACCGGAGGGAATCAAGCGAAGAATCGTCTTTTGACCCTTGATCCAAAGCGTGTGACCAGCGTTATGCCCCCCCTGAAAACGAACAACACCATAGGCTGACTCAGCCAACCAATCAACGATCTTTCCTTTTCCCTCGTCACCCCACTGGGTGCCGATCACAACCACATTTTTACTCATGTCTGCTTTCACTCACTTGGTCTGAACAGCACATACGACCCACTGATGGCCGACATGCATTAGTTCGCGATCAAAGACAAACTCATCATGTTGAGCTGCCTCACCTGGAAATAACTGAACAACAATTTCACCTGCCGCACGTAAACTCGCTATTTCGGCAGTCAGTGCCTGATCTTCACTCGGTGGTGCCAATATTGCCAAAGACTGAGGAGCCGGCCCTGCGCCCATGGCCACGCGCCTCAAATCCATGCTAAACCCAGTCGCTGGCCTCGCTCGCCCAAAGGCCAAGCTGACGTTGTCGTAGCGCCCACCGCGCACCAAAGCATCGTGCCAGCCTTGCGCATAAAAGGAAAAAGTCACACCGCAGTGATAGCCGTAAGCACCGGTATCGGCTAAATCGATACCAATGGCCAATGACGCATGCGCATCTAAGACCGTCGACAGGGTATCGAGCGCTTCGGTAACGCCGGGCAAGCTTGGCAAGATGATTCGCGCCCGCTCAATCACAGACCGATCACCGTACAAGCGAGGTAACGCCATCAGTGCGTTAACAGTTTCATTGCACAAGGGACGAGCGCCCTGCCCCAAGGCTGCTAAACCAGGTAAGTCCTTATCTCGCAAGAGCGAAATAATCTCATCCCCACGTGCCATTGCGAGCGGATCAGAATCAATCAAAGCTTTGACCAAACCGTCGTGGCACAATACCAGCCGATAGTTTTCGACTCCGCTGACAGTCAAGCTTTGTGCTGCCAACCGTATGATTTCAAGGTCAGCTTCTACGCCCCCATAGCCAAAAATCTCAGCACCCACTTGCAGCAGTTCTCGACTCGCCAATAAGCCAGCGGGTCGTGCGTGGAGTACTGGCCCGCAATAGCACAAGCGAGTCACGCCAGGTCTATTCAACAGGTGCGCATCAATTCGGGTGATCTGAGGCGTCATGTCAGCCCGCAGCCCAAGGGTGCGACCAGAGAGTTGATCGACGAGCTTAAAGGTCTTTAGGTTTAAGTCCTGACCAGCACCTGTTAACAACGGGTCAATGTATTCGAGCAAGGGCGGCGAAACCGTCTCAAACCCGCAGGTTCGAAACAGATCAAGTAGTGCGCGACGCAAATCTTCTATTCGCCGAGCTTCCGCAGGCAAAACATCTGCAAGATGCTCAGGCAAAAGCCAATTGCCATTCATATCAATCGTCTATGTTTGAACAAAAAAAAACGGCTTGGGGCGAGAACCCAACAAGCCGCCGCTTCAATACAACCAAATTTAAGCTTGCATCATATTATAGGTCACTGGGCTGGTCTGCCCGTTGGTGACTTCATGAAGCGGAAAAAATCCGAACTGGGGTCCACAATCAGCACGTCGCTGGTTCGGCCAAAAGACTGTCGGTAGGCCTCTAGACTTTTATAAAAGCTGTAAAACTCTGAGTCCTGACTGTAAGCCGCACCGTACAACGCCGCGGCAGTGGCGTCACCCTCACCCATTGCAGCTTGAGCTTTGGCGTAGGCTTCAGCGACAATCTGCTCACGCTCACGGTCAGCACTGGCTCGAATTTTCTCACCTTCAGCCGCACCAATGGAGCGCAGCTCGTTGGCCACTCGCAGACGCTCAGATTCCATACGGCGGTATACCGACTCAGCAATCTCTGGCGCGAACTCAATTCGTTTCAAACGGACGTCGACAATATCCACTCCCAAAGGCAACGCACGACGACGCACGCTTTCACGCACCTCATCCATGATGACATCTCGCTCAAGGGCCACCACATCACGTACAGTACGCACGTTAACTGAAGCGTTCAAAGCGTCACGGATTTGGGCCTGCAAACGCAATCTTGCCGCCCGCTCGTCACCGGCAAATGTCACGTAATAGAGCCGTGGATCAGAAATACGCCATTTGACGAACGAGTCAATCAAAAGGTTTTTCTTTTCTGAGGTCTGAATACGCTCGGCTTCCTGCGAGTCAATAGTCAACAGGCGGCGGTCGAGCATCACCACGTTTTGAAATGGTGGTGGCAATTTGAAATATAAGCCTGGTTCGGTCAAAACGCGGCGAACCTCACCCAATGCGAACACCAATGCGAAGTTTCTCTCGCCGACAATAAACACAGTGGTTGAGAAGACACCAGCAACGACGGCAATGACAATTAAAAATGCAGCGAATTTGTTTTTCATCTTAGCCCCTTAGCGCACAGGACGTTCACGCGACAATGTGTTTGGCATTGTCTGGTTTAACGTCGGTCGCAGATTGGTTTGACCGGGAGTCGGCACAGCGGGTTGCGGTGTCATGGGGTTCGTTCGGTCAAGGGTGGGGCCTTGCGAGCTTTGCTGCATGATCTTATCAAGCGGCAAATACAGCATGCTGTTACTCGCCTCTGTATCAATAAAGACCTTACTGGACTGCGCAAACATTTCCTGCATCGTTTCAAGATACATACGCTCTCGTTGAACAGCAGGTGCTTTTTGGTACTGCGTCAAAATACTCAAGAAGCGTGATGTGTTACCTTCGGCATCACCGGTCACCTTCGCTCGGTAACCTTCAGCTTGCTCCAGCATACGAGAAGCTTGTCCACGAGCCAATGGCACAACTTGGTTTTTGTAAGCTTCGCCTTCGTTGATCTGTCGTTCCCGATCCTGACCGGCTTTCACAGCATCATCAAACGCAGCTTGAACCTGCTCAGGTGGTTGTACGTTTTGAATCGCAACGCTACTGACCAAAATACCTGTTTCGTAGCGGTCCAAAACCTCTTGCATGATCCGCTGTACGTCTGCAGCCACTTGTGTACGACCCTCGTAAAGCACAAAGTCCATCTTGCGACCACCAACCACTTCGCGCATTGAGCTTTGGGCGACTTGGTGCACTGATTCATCAGGGTCGCGTGTCTGGAACAGATAATCAGGGGCACCAGTCGGTTGAACCCGATACTGAACCACAAACTGGATGTCCACAATGTTTTCGTCTGAAGTCAACATCAAGGCTTCGGGAGCCACCTTGTTGCGGGCATTGCCCCTAAATCCAACCTCATAGGTCCGCAACTGCGACACGTCAACAATTTCAGCTTGCTGAAAGGGATAAGGATAGCGCCATTGAAAGCCCGCCTGCGCTGTGCTTTTGTAGGCCCCAAACTGCGTGATCACACCGACCTGGCCTTCTTGAACAATAAAGAAGCCGCTGCCTAGCCAAAGCAAACCGATTGCTGCGCCAACCACACCAAAACCCACCTTCGTTTGCTTCGGTGATGGACCACCACCACCGAAAGGTGAGGAGTTGTTTGGACCATTGGGACCAGAGGGACGGTTGCCACCACCACCTTTGCCAAACAAGCCGTTCAGGCGTCTGTTGAAATCCCGCCAGACTTGATCCAAGTCAGGCGGTCCGTCCTGATTGGGACGACGAGGGGGTTCAGAATTGTTATGCTGCTTATCTGAACCACGACCCCAACCGGGATCGTTCAAATTAAAAATTTTTTTAATGAATCGCATGGGTTTCCGCGCTTAAGGCAAACTCAGCAATGGCTTGACGAATAAAGTTCAAACCTTCCCTTTGTTGTGCACTGACAAAAATCTTCTGAATCGTACCATGAGCATCACGCTCTATTCTCGCAGGCAGACCAAGGTTATCTATTTTGTTATAGACCATCACTTGGGGCACTTCACCGGCGCCAATATCCAATAAAACGCGCTGGACTTGGTGAATTTGCTCGTCACGTTGATCACTCGAGGCATCGACGACGTGAAACAACACATCGGCATGTATTGCTTCTTCTAGTGTTGCCCGAAAAGCGGCAATCAACGTGTGAGGCAAATCCCGTATAAATCCAACCGTATCAGAAATCGTAACCTGCCCTGTCCCCTCCACCCATAGCTTGCGAGTGGTGGTGTCTAACGTGGCAAACAGTTGATCAGCCGCATAGGCATCAGCGTGCGTTAACGCGTTAAACAGGGTCGACTTACCAGCGTTGGTGTAGCCCACTAACGAAATCGAGATCGAAGCACCCCGGGCTCGGGCACGCCGCTGCGTCACACGCTGACGCTGCAGACGGCTTAAACGTTCCTTGAGTACTTTGACCTTATCACCGATCATGCGGCGGTCCATTTCAAGCTGTGATTCGCCCGGCCCACGCATGCCAATGCCACCACGCTGTCGCTCTAAGTGACTCCACATGCGGGTCAACCGTGTCGCCAAATGCTGCAACTGAGCCAATTCAACCTGTAATTTACCCTCATGACTTTTTGCGCGTAAAGCGAAAATGTCTAGAATCAGAGCCACCCGATCCACCACACGAACATTGAATTTTCTTTCCAAGTTTCGTTGCTGCGCAGGTGACAAAGGTTGATCAAACAAAACGATATCTGCCTCCGTCTCCTCGACCATTAGCGCGATTTCGTCGGCCTTGCCAGAGCCAATAAAATAAGCCGCATCCGGTCTGTCTCGGCGAGCCGTGAGTTGGCCAGCCACGACAGCACCGGCTCCCTTGGCGAGCATATCAAATTCTTCGCGTTGAGCGAGATAGTCTGGCAAGCCTAAATCAACACCGATGATGAGCGCTTGCATTATTTGATGCCCCAGGCAAACAGGTTATTCAGCGCTTTCGCCCTCCAGGGGCAAGGTCACTGCTTTGGCAGGAACCACGGTCGAAATCGCATGCTTGTAAACCATCTGCGTAACCGTGTTTCTTAGCAACACTACATATTGGTCAAACGACTCTATGTGCCCTTGTAACTTAATCCCGTTGACCAGATAGATGGAAACAGGAATGTGCTCCTTACGCAAGGCGTTAAGGAAAGGGTCTTGTAGGGTTTGCCCCTTATTGCTCATTGACTAACTCCAGAGTGATGTATTCGTTGTTTTTGATATTCATTTTGTGCGCGGCAACATGACATTGCGGTGCACAATCCGCTTACTAGACTCTACCGGCTTTTCTGCGGGTTTACCAGAAGAACCTTACGGGCGCATGCATTCAGTTAACGCTTTAATGAGACTGTCACACTGCTCAGGAGTTCCCACCGTGATGCGTAAAAAGTCTTCTATCCGCGGATGTTTGAAATGTCGAACCAAAATAGCGCGTTCGCGCAACCAGTCCGCTAATTTTTTACCCTGATACTCAGGGTGGCGAGCAAACACAAAATTAGCATTCGAAGGCAACACTTCGAAGCCAAGACCTTGCAAACTGGCCGTCAACTGGTCCCGGGTAGCGACCACCCTTTGGCTCGCCGCTTCGTAATAGGCCGTGTCTTCAACAGCAGCCAAGGCACCGGCCTGAGCCAGTCGGTCGAGGGGGTAAGAATTGAAACTATCTTTGACTCGTTCCAAACCCACCACCAAATCCGGTGCTCCGAGGGCATAACCAACCCTCAAACCCGCCAAAGAGCGAGACTTTGACATGGAATGCACCACCAACAGGTTAGGGTATTGCCCCAGAAGCGCCACAGCACTTTGCGCACCAAAATCCACGTACGCCTCATCGATGACAACGGGAATGGTTGGATTCGCTCGAACAACCGCTTCAATATCGGACAGCGGTAAAGCTCGCCCAGTGGGTGCGTTGGGATTGGGAAAAATAATCGCGCCCGCCTGTTGCTCGCCTTGCCCCATGTAGTCGCTAACTCTAATCTTGAATGCCTCGTCAAGTGGCACCAATCGGTGCTTGATCCCGAATAACTGACAGTAAACGGGGTAAAACCCATAGGTCAGGTCAGGAAACAATAAAGGCCGCTCTTGATTAAGAAGGGCAAAAAAAGCGTGCGCCAAAACCTCATCCGAGCCATTGCCAACAAACACTTGATCGACACTTAAGCCGTAACGCTTGGCCAGTGCCTGCTTGAGTGCACCAGCGGCGGGATCTGGATAGAGTCTGAGGCTATCGTTAGTCGCGGCTGCAATGGCTGCCAACGCCCGAGGTGAAGGGCCATAGGGATGCTCGTTGGTATTTAATTTGATTAGGTTCTCAACCAAAGGCTGCTCGCCTGGAACATACGGCTGCAACGAACGAACCACGGGGCTCCAAAATTGACTCATGACGCCTTAACCATCGACATAGGGGTTGAAAGAAGACTTGAACTGAATGCGTAACGGCGTACCAGCCAGCTCAAAAACATCTCTAAATTTGGACTCTAAGTAACGTTTGTACGGGTCAGATACCGAATCGAGGGCATTGCCGTGAATGATAATGAGCGGCGGGTTCTGCCCACCTTGGTGGGCATATCGCATCTTGGGCCTAAAGATACCCCTTCTGGGTGGTTGCTGCTGTGCCACGGCATCCTCCAAGGTGCGCGTGAGCTTTGGGGTCGAGAGCTTACTGAAGGCGGCTGCGTGAGCACTTTTTACGGAACGTAAAACGGCATTAACACCTTGCCCACGTAACGCTGAAATATGATGCAGCTTAGCAAACGACAAAAAACGCAATTTACGCTCGTACTCCCGCTCAATCCGTTCGCGCTGCTCACGGCTGATGTTGTCCCATTTGTTAATGGCAACCACAAGCGCTCGCCCCGACTCCACCACAAAACCCGCAATGTGCGCATCTTGGTCTGAAATCTCTTGTTGCGCATCAACCATTAACAAAACAACATTACAAGCCTCAATCGCCTGGAGCGTCTTGATAACTGAAAACTTTTCGACCGCTTCAAAGACCTTGCCACGCCGGCGCAAACCTGCTGTATCGATGAGGGTGTAGAGCCGCCCATCGCGTTCAAACTCAATCTCGATGGCATCGCGTGTGGTACCCGGCATATCAAATGCGATAACCCGGTTTTCGCCAACAAACGTGTTGATTAAAGTCGACTTGCCTACGTTTGGTCGCCCAACAATCGCAAGTTTGATTCTGTGTTCTGATTCGTCAGCTGGCTCAAAATTTTCATCATCACCCAAAGGCTCGGTGGACTCACTGGCCGGTTCACGAAAAGACGCCAAGGCCGCCTCTACAAGCAAAGCCACACCATCACCATGAGAGGCAGAGATCGCATGCGGCTGACCCAAACCAAGCTCAAAAAATTCCGCCACAGCCGATGAGTGAGACATGCCTTCCGCTTTATTGACACACACAATGACGGTCTGCGCTAACTTTCTCAATAAATTGGCAATCTCACGGTCGTGAGCATTCAAACCCGCTCGTGCATCAACCAAAAAAACCACCACGTCAGACTCAGCAATAGCCTGCTCTGTTTGCTTGGCCATGTGATGCAAAATACCAGTCTTGGCCACTGGCTCAAAACCCCCAGTATCAACCACAATAAAAGGGATGTCACCCACCCGTCCCTCACCGTAATGCCGATCTCGTGTCAGACCTGAAAAGTCTGCCACCAAGGCCGAGCGAGAACGCGTCAACCGGTTAAACAGGGTTGACTTACCAACATTGGGACGCCCCACCAAGGTGACGACAGGTTTAAGAGCCACGAATCAATTCAACCGAATAAGAGAAACAGAACTATCGCCCGCTTGCACCAAAGCGCCCGCAGGTGTGCTTTGCACTGGCGATCGCATCACACCCCCGCCAACTGCCACGCGTGCCATGAAGGCACCGTTCTCAGTTGAAAGCACGTGAACAAATCCTTCAAAATCACCGAGCACCAGAGCATTGCCGAGGACAGCGGGCTCCGTGACTTGACGATTACGCAGTGCCGCTTGACGCCAAGCCACGGCACCTTCTTTTAATTCAAACGCCGAAATGGTGCTGCGCGCATCCGGGACATAAACTTGCTTGGCATCGATCGCCAGGCCCACAATACTGGAAAAGTTATTTGCCCAAACCGTCGAGCCACCACGCTCGGTATCAAAGCAAGTGACCCGGCCTTGATAGGCAACAGCACATAAGAAATCCTCTTGAACAGAGGGTATACCCACGATGTCATTGACCCGCTCAAGGTCGCTGGCCCCTCGAGGAACAGCCACAATCCCCTCCCAAACCGCTGCGCCAGTGGCTGGCTCTATAGCCATTAGTCGACCGCCCGGCATGCCAGTGATAATGAGATCTTGGGTAAAAGTCATACGAGACGGTGCGCGCAATGAAAGTGCTGGACCAGGCCTTTGCACACTCCAAATCCGCTCACCGTTTTCGGCGTTAAAGGCCTGTACACGATAGTCCCCGGCACGAACCACCACCACACCCTTTCCGACCCAGGGCGTGTGATTGACTTCGCTCGATGCCTTAACGCGCCACTTTTCTTGACCATCCATATCTAGCGCAATGACTTCTGCCTGAGGGGTTACCACGACCACTGTGCTTTCATCGGCACCCACACCAGCTGACAATTTTTTATCCAGCTGAACGTTCCAGACCGTCGCGCCTGTGGTCAAATCGATGCGCGCTACATGGCCGCTTGTTGACGCAGCATAGACGTTTGTTCCAACCACCGCAGGCGCGAAACCATAAGAGCTACCGCTACCAACTGGTGCGCGCCAAGCGATGCTGGCCTCTATTTTTTGAGTAAAAGTCGTCAGCGTCATTGGCTCGTTGCGATCATCAGACTCAAACCACGAAGAGCAACCGGAAACAAAAACTGTCGCCAAACCCATTAGAAGAACACGACGAAGTCGTACGGCCGCTCCAGGCCTTGGGGAACTGAGGTTGCTTATGTCGTTGCCAGTGAGTTGCATCTATCCACCCAACATGTCAATTTTGAGCTGCAATGCGCTGGCCAGCCCTTGATTAGCACCTAGGGACGCCAGCGCCAAACGCCACTGTTCCAGGGCCTTTTGTGACTCACCTTGAGCAGCGAAAATATCACCCCGACGATCAGCGAACAGCGCCTCAAATGATGGCGCAGGCGACTGCAAGGCATTCAAGGCTTGCTCATACTGTTGCTGGTCAAGCAAAAGGCCCGCCAATCTGATTTTCGCCACCGGCACCAAAGCAGTGTGCTTGCTGTTACTGAGCCACACTAAGATAGCTTGGGCAGCCGTTAAATCACCGCCTTGTTGCAAAGACTGTGCGGCCAATAATGCCGCTCGACCTGCGTAGTCGGTATCCGGGAACTCAGTTTGCAACGTACCCATGGCCGCCAAGACACGGGGAATGGCATCGGCACCGCCCTCTTGTTTAGCACGCTCCAAGGCTTCAAAGTAGCCGCGAGCCTGGCTGGCCTGTTGACCCTGGTACCAGTTCCAACTTTGCCAACCCAACACCGCTGCAAGCGCCAGCGTCAGCAATCCAAGGGTCAGGGCACCATACTTGCGCCACCACGCTTTGAGTTGTTCGATTTGTTCCTGTTCTTCTAAGTCGTACGCCATGATCTCAGACCTTATCCATCATAAATTTCACCAGCTTCTCAAATGGCACTCGCATTTGAGTCTCATTCGCAGACGATTGTTCCGCCCTCAACCGTTTCACTGACGCTTCACCTGCCGCCATTTCATCCTCGCCAAGGATAACCGCAAAGCTAGCCCCGCTGGCATCAGCTCGGCGAAACTGCGACTTAAAGCCTGCCGACCCCGCGTGAACAATCACTTTCAAGCCCTGATCCCGTAAGCCTTCGGCCAAAAGTGACGCGCGGCGCTGAGCCAAATCGCCCTGATGAATCAAGTAAACCTGGCACTCCACCGCTGGCGCTAGCGTGCGTGACTGCGACCACAAGTCGAGCAATCGCTCCATCCCGATGGCAAAACCAACCGCCGGCGCGGGTTTGCCACCCAACAAAGCAATCAAATCATCATAACGACCGCCACCGCACACCGTGGCTTGGGCGCCAAGTTTCTCGGTAACCCACTCAAACACGGTAAGGTTGTAGTAGTCAAGCCCCCGTACCATCCGCGGATTGATTCTGTAGGCGACACCAGCATCATTCAAACGGGCACAAACGCCTTCGAAGTGCGCCATAGAGTCAGCGCCCAAAAAATCAAACAGTCGCGGTGCGGCATTAGCCATGTCCTGCAAGGCTGGGTTTTTGGTGTCGAGCACACGCAAAGGGTTGCTGTGCAGACGACGCAAACCGTCCTCATCTAGAATGTCACGATACTTTTCAAGATGCGCAATCAAAGCGGCACGATGAGCTTGGCGCTCGTCAGACTGACCCAGCGAATTAATTTCGAGGGTCATTCCATCAAGACCGAGCCGTTGCCACAGGCGAGCTGTCATCAAAATCAGTTCTGCATCCACGTCGGGGCCGGGCAATCCCAATGCCTCGACATCGAGTTGGTGAAACTGCCGATAGCGACCCCGCTGAGGTCGCTCATGTCGAAACACCGGGCCCATGGTGTACACGCGACGAGGCCGCTCGTAAAGCAAGTTGTGCTCAATGGTCGCCCGTACCATGCCAGCCGTGAATTCTGGGCGCAGGGTCAACGACTCACCGTTAAGCGAATCAGTAAAGGAATACATTTCTTTTTCAACAATATCGGTCACTTCACCGATGCCGCGAGTGAATAGGCGAGTGTGCTCAAGCACCGGCACTCTCATGTTGACGTAGCCATACTGTGCCAACCAATCACGTAAAACGCCCTCAAGCGCTTCCCACGCAGCCGAATCGTCAGGCAAGGCGTCGTTCATACCGCGAATCGCGGTCAGTTTCTTAAATTCACTCGTCATTTTTTAACCAATTATTGGGAATTTTGATTCCCTTGCCCATAGCGCCGTCGGACGTACTGCTCAACGATCACTTGAAACTCTTTGGCAATGTGCTCGCCTTTGAGTGTCACCGTGCGCTCGCCATCGACATAAACAGGTGCCGCGGGCACCTCGCCTGTGCCAGGCAAACTAATACCAATATTCGCATGCCGGCTCTCGCCAGGCCCATTGACCACGCAACCCATGACAGCAACATTCATAGCCTCAACACCGGGAAACTGCACTTTCCAAACGGGCATCTGCTGACGCAAATAACGCTGGATATCGTCAGCGAGCTCTTGAAATACCGTGCTGGTGGTACGACCGCAACCTGGGCAAGCAATGACCATTGGTGTGAAGGCGCGCATACCCATGGTTTGCAAAATTTCTTGGGCCACCACCACTTCGCGGCAACGATCACCACCTGGCTCGGGGGTCAAAGAAATACGAATCGTGTCGCCAATGCCTTCTTGCAACAACACCGCCAATGCCGCCGTTGAGGCCACCACGCCTTTGGTTCCCATCCCCGCCTCTGTCAAACCCAAGTGCAAAGGGTAGTCGCAACGTTTTGATAGCTCGCGATAGACGGCAATCAAATCCTGCACGTGACTGACCTTGCACGACAGCACAATCTTGTTGCCTGGCAAACCCAGCACTTCTGCGCGTTCAGCATTACTAATGGCAGACACCACTAAGGCCTCACGCATCACGGCTTGCGCAGTCAATGGATCAGAGCGGTGGCTGTTTTCATCCATCATCCTGGCCAACAACTCTTGATCCAAACTGCCCCAGTTCACACCAATGCGAACGGGCTTATTGTGCAAACAAGCCACTTCAATCATCTGTGCGAAATTATCATCTCGACGCTTGCCACCACCCATATTGCCCGGGTTGATGCGGTATTTCGACAGCGCCTGGGCGCAATCAGGGTATTGGGTCAAGAGCTTATGACCATTAAAGTGAAAGTCACCACACAGCGGGACAGACACGCCCATCTTATCGAGCTGATCGCGAATCGCGGGCACTTCTCTTGCTGCCTCAGGCGAGTTCACCGTGATGCGAACGATCTCAGAACCAGCTTGTGCCAACTCTTTAACTTGAATGGCTGTCGCAATCGCATCAGCAGTGTCTGTGTTGGTCATCGATTGCACAACGACTGGCGCATTGCCCCCAATCAAGACCTGATGATCACCCCAAGCACACACCGCTTGGCGTGTTTTTCGTCGAGACAGCGTACCGGGCATACCCGACGTTACGATGTCATCTGGAAACGCTGATTCAGGCAAACTCATGTTCACTGCCCCTTTAACCAATCTGGCACGAGCGACGGCGGTAAGATGCCTTGCACGATGGCAATACCAAGCACCACTATCACGACCGCCACAATCAAAATCACCCAACCCGTCGATCCAGCCAAAGCCGGTTTTTCAACCGCATCGCCCAGGCTTCGCGTAGAGGTGTGCTCCGCCAAACTCGTTTTTGGTAGCGACGCGTCAAAGTGCTCGCGCAGTGTTGGCTCAAGAGCCGCAAAATCAACTTCGAGGAACTTTGCATAATTTTTGGCCAGCGTTCGCAAACCAATACCGCGCGGCAACTCGTCCCAACGCTCGGACTCGAAGGCGTCGATAACGCGGGGAGCAAACTTCAACCGCGCAGCCGCGTCCTCAAGCGAAAGACCTCTGGCCACGCGGATCGTGCGCAAAGCTGCCACAGCCGTCACGGGATCACTAGGCGCCGGTGGCGATTCCATTTTTAAGGCAACGGTCTTGGGATCTTCAAGGTTCATT
The DNA here is from genome assembly GCA_937888805.1 of uncultured Burkholderiaceae bacterium. Classification (GTDB taxonomy): domain Bacteria; phylum Pseudomonadota; class Gammaproteobacteria; order Burkholderiales; family Burkholderiaceae_B; genus Algicoccus. The sequence continues at coordinate 56,711 of CALBEY010000110.1, read as the reverse complement.
GTCTTGACTCCACAACAGGAATGTCCTGCAACTTACTCTGAATGATCCCGTTCTCGCGGCGTTGCTTCGCTCGAGTTCGGTCCTGGATATCACCAGCGAGCTGCCCACAGGCTGCATCGATGTCATCGCCCCGCGTTTTTCGCACAGTCGTGACAATGCCGGCATCCTGCAAGCACTGGCTGAAAGCCCTGACCCGGTTGGCAGAAGAACGCTTTAAGCCCGATTGCGCAAACGGATTAAAAGGAATCAAATTGATCTTACAAGGCACTTGCTGAGCCAGATCAATCAGCTCACGAGCGTGACTTAACTCGTCGTTAACCGACTCCAACATGATGTATTCGAAGGTAATGAAGTCCCTTGGCGCATGTGCTAAGTAGCGATTACAAGCCGCCAAAAGCTCAGCAATGGGATATTTTTTATTCAAAGGAACCAGACGATCGCGCAACGCGTCATTGGGCGCATGCAGCGAGACTGCCAAAGCAACTGGGCAGTCTTGGCCAAGTCGATCCATCATGGGCACAACACCTGAGGTTGATATCGTCACCCGGCGGCGCGACAAACCATAGGCCAAATCGTCAAGCATCAGCCTTAATGAGCCCAGCACCGCATCATAGTTAAGGAGTGGTTCGCCCATGCCCATAAAAACCACATTGCTGATAATGCGCTGGTCAGGCGCAGACTCACTGTCAACTTGGCTCAACCGAGTCACAGCACCCGATTGGGTTAAGTCGTGGCGTGCCCACCAGAGTTGGCCAATAATTTCAGCCACACTGAGGTTGCGGTTAAAACCTTGGTAACCGGTTGAACAAAATGGGCAAGCCACTGCACAACCCGCTTGGCTTGAAATGCATAGGGTCCCACGATCATCTTCGGGGATGTAAACCGTTTCGACCGCGTTACCTGCCCCAACATCAAATAACCATTTGTGGGTGAGATCGCGTGAAACGTGCCTGGCCAAGACCGAAGAGCAAGCGACCTCACAACGCGTGGTCAATCGTTCTCTGAAGGCCAACGCCAAATCAGTCATGTCTTGAAAATTTGAAACCCCTCGCTGATGAATCCAGCGAGAGAGCTGCTGGCCTCGAAAAGGCTTATCACCCCACTGGCTCATCAACGCAGCCAGTGCAACCGGATCCAAACCCATTAAATTAATGGGCGGATCGGTCGCAATACTGGCTGGCTGGGCATGACTCATTGTCGTTGACAAGCGTTGATCACCAAATGCCCGAACTATCGGCTGTGGACATTCATTTCAGGAAAGAAAAAAGCAATTTCGTTCGCAGCCGTTTCCGGTGCGTCAGAGCCGTGAACGGCATTGGCGTCAATGCTGTCGGCAAAATCGGCGCGGATCGTGCCTTTTTCTGCTTTCTTAGGATCGGTCGCACCCATGAGATCACGGTTGGTTTGAATGGCGTTCTCACCCTCAAGGGCTTGAACAAGCACGGGGCCCGAAACCATGAAATCAACCAAGTCATTAAAAAAAGGACGCTCTTTATGAACAGCGTAAAATCGACCGGCATCTTCGCGTGACAGGTGCATCATTCGAGCGGCAATGACTTGAAGGCCAGCTTTCTCAAATCGCGCAATAATTTGACCAATGACGTTCTTGGCCACTGCGTCGGGTTTAATGATCGATAAGGTACGTTCTACAGACATGTAATGCTCCAGTAATTCGTAATAAAAACAAACACTTTCAGTAACTTTTCCTAGCCGGATATTCTAGCACGGCACAGATGTCAGCTAGCCCTTAAAATGGCGGATAAACCTTCGGTGTTGAAAACCCCTCAACAGACCGACTCAACGCCGTTCGGCGTTGCGATTGACCCTTATATGGCTACATAGCCCGGAAGTAAGACTCATTTATGACCACAGAAAACCCGTCTACAGCCGACAGCCTATCAAAAGGTTTCGAACCCGCTGACATCGAAGCATGTTGGTACCCCGCATGGGAGGCCGCAGGCTACTTCCAAGCAGGCCAGCACGTTGAGCAAGCTCATTCCGACCACGCCGGTCCACCCTATGTGATCCAATTTCCACCCCCAAACGTCACTGGCACGCTACACATGGGCCATGCGTTTAATCAGACCATCATGGATGGCCTGATTCGCTACCATCGCATGCGTGGCTTCGATACCGTGTTCGTTCCGGGCACCGATCATGCCGGCATTGCCACGCAGATTGTGGTTGAGCGCCAGCTTGACGCGCAAAACATCACCCGCCACGACCTAGGCCGTGAAAAATTCACAGAAAAGGTCTGGGCCTGGAAGCAACAGTCTGGTGGCACGATCACTGAACAAGTCCGCCGGTTGGGCGCCTCAGCCGACTGGCCGCGCGAATACTTCACCATGGACGAACGCATGTCGGCGGGCGTGGTCGAGACCTTCGTACGCCTGCATGATCAGGGCCTGATTTACCGCGGCAAGCGACTGGTTAACTGGGACCCTGTCTTGCTCACGGCAGTGTCAGATCTTGAAGTCCAGATGGTTGAAACGCAAGGCTCACTTTGGCACATCTGTTACCCATTTGCTGATGGTCCACAAACCATCAGGTATGAAGATGGCACGACCGAAAGACTGAGTGGTCTGACAATTGCAACCACTCGGCCTGAAACGATGCTTGCTGACGGCGCCCTGTGTGTGCACCCTGAAGACGCACGTTATCAGCACTTAATTGGCCAACAAGTGCACTTGCCGTTGTGTGACCGTCAAATTCCAATTATTGCCGACGACTTTGTTGATCCGAGCTTTGGCACTGGTGTTGTCAAAATCACCGGTGCGCACGACTTTAACGATTACGCCTGCGCCATCAGACACGGTTTGCCGTTGATCGAACTTTTCACCCTTGACGCCTGCATCAATGACAACGGCCCTACCATGTTCCGCGGCCTTGACCGCTTTGCCGCCCGAGATGCCGTGGTGGCATCTTTAAAAACAGAAGGGTTTTTGGTCAAAGTTGACCCCCACACCATGATGCAACCCCGGGGTGATAGAACTGGCGTGGTTCTTGAACCGTTACTGACTGATCAGTGGTTTGTCGCCATGAGCAAACCCGCGCCACACGGTACACTCCACCCCGGACGCAGCATCACCGAGGTTGCCCTTGATGTTGTCAAAAATGGCCAAGTACAGTTTTTCCCTTCGAACTGGACCACGACTTACAACCAATGGCTAGAAAATATCCAGGACTGGTGCATCTCTCGTCAGTTGTGGTGGGGCCACCAAATTCCCGCTTGGTACGGCGATAGCGGTGAAGTGTTTGTTGCCCACGACGAAACAGCCGCTCGCAAGCGGGCGCAAGCCGCCGGTTATAAAGGCGCATTGAAACGTGATCCAGATGTCTTAGACACCTGGTTTTCATCGGCCTTGGTGCCATTCACGACTTTGGGCTGGCCTGATCAAACGCCTGACTTAAACAAATACCTGCCCTCAAGCGTCCTAGTTACGGGCTTTGACATTATCTTTTTCTGGGTCGCCCGGATGGTCATGATGACCACTCACCTCACAGGCAAAGTGCCATTTCACCATGTCTACGTCCATGGCCTGATTCGCGATGCTGAGGGCCAAAAAATGAGTAAATCGAAGGGCAACACACTTGACCCTGTTGACCTCATTGATGGCATTGACCTGGAAAGTTTGATCAAAAAACGCACTTACGGATTGATGAATCCGAAGCAAGCCGCTGCTATTGAGAAAGCAACCCGAAAACACTTTCCCGACGGCATTGCCTCATTTGGGACCGATGCTTTGCGCTTCACCATGGCGGCTTACGCATCGCTGGGTCGTAACATCAATTTTGACCTTAAGCGCTGCGAAGGCTATCGTAATTTCTGTAATAAGCTCTGGAACGCTTCTCGTTTTGTGTTGATGAATACCGAAGCCCATGGCCCAATCAGTGACAATGCCATTCCCAAAGGGCTACCAGAGCGCTGGATACTGAGCCGCCTGCAAGCTGTCAAAATCGAGGTGCAAAAGGGCTTTAATGATTACCGCTTTGACAATATTGCCAATGCGCTTTACCACTTTGTGTGGGATGAGTACTGCGATTGGTATCTCGAATTGGCCAAAGTTCAGCTGCAATCCAGTGATGAAATCACGCAGGCCTCTTGCCGATCGACCTTAATAGGCGTGCTTGACGAAATCTTAAGGCTCTTGCACCCAATCACGCCCTTCATTACTGAAGAATTGTGGCAAAAGGTCTCTCTAGTGGCTGCCACTCGAGCCCCTAATAATCAAACCAGCGTCTGCGTTCAGCCCTATCCCATGCCCTTGCCCGATCAAATGGACCTGGCTGCTGAAGCAGCATTCGCTTCCCTAAAAGCCAGTATTGAAGCGGTACGCGCATTGAGAAGTGAGATGCAGTTGTCTCCAGCCGCGCGAGTGCCTCTTATTGCGCAAGGCGATCGAGAGCGCCTTACCGCTGAAGCACCCTATCTGGCCGTTTTGGCAAAGCTCAGCGAAGTCTCTGTGGTTGATTCGCTACCCGAAGACGATGGCGCACCCGTACAGGTCGTTGGCAACACCCGCTTAATGCTTAAAGTTGAAATCGATGTGGTCGCAGAGCGCGCCCGTTTGGATAAAGAGATCTTGCGTTTGATGGCTGAAATAAAGAAAGCTGAAGACAAGTTAGCCAACGAGTCGTTTGTGGCAAGAGCACCTACGGCCGTCGTCGCCCAAGAAAAACAGCGTGCCGCTCAAAATTCAGACACTTTGGCCAAGGTTCAGTCCCAGCGCCAGCGGCTCAACTAAAGGGATAAACTCGAATCGCCATTAAAACTCGTTTATGGTGATTTGAGACTCAACAGAAATCGCTCATCAGTTTCGCTTAACTGACCCGCTGCGCGGGCTTGTGCGATTAAGTCTGGGCGATAAGCAAGCGTTTGTGCCAACGATTGCTCTCGCCGCCACTGGGCAATGCGAAGGTGATGACCTGACTTTAAAACGTCTGGAATGGCCACACCATCGAGCACCTCAGGGCGGGTGAAATGGGGGCTATCAAGCAAACCACTCAAACTGGGTTGAAACGAGTCTTGATTGTGCGACGATTGCTGATTCATCGCACCCGGCATCAATCGCACTGCCGCATCGAGCATGGGTAACAAAGCCAATTCGCCACCAGACAGCACAAAATCACCCAGCGACCACTGCTCATCGACGTGTTGGTTAATAAATCGTTGATCAACCCCCTCGTAGCGACCACAAACGAAGATGGCCCCTGCGCTTTGGGCCAAGCTTGCCGCCATTGATTGATCAAACCGTTTGCCGCCAGGTGCCAACAGAATCACCGGCGCTAACCCGTCACGATCCAATCGCACTGCTTTTAAGGCAAGCGCGAGCGGTTCAGCCATCATCACCATACCAGGCCCGCCGCCATAGGGACGGTCGTCTACCGTTCGGTGCGGGTCGGTCACAAAGTCGCGAGGATTCCATGCCTTAAGCGACCACAACCCGAGCTTGTGGGCGCGGCCGGTGATGCCTGATTCGGTCAGGAATTGAAAGCCGTTGGTAAACAAGGTCAGGACATCGATGCGCATCGCCAAACCCTAATTAATCGTTAAGCCTAAGTTTGAGAGCGTCAACCCGTGCCACTTAAAAGTCCTTGGGCCAATGTGTTGAGATGGTCTTTGCGGTCAAGTCGACCGCATCAACGTGTGCCGCCACAAAAGGAATCAAAGAAAAAATGGGGCGTTCTTTATCGTCTAGGCGATCCACCATGACGTTGCTTGTTCCATCTAGACACTGCTGCTTAACAGACATGATGGGGTGCGCAGGATTGTCGAGCAGGTCATGAACAATGCCAAGGGTTTGGACTTGCCCCGATTCATCAGTTGTAACCGTGCAGCCAATCAGGTCAACCCAATAGTACTCATCAGTCGCCAGTTCAGGAAAGGCTTCACGCGCCACAAAAACGGTATGGCCTTTGAGTTGGTCGGCGGATGTACGGTCCGCTACCCCTTTAACGCTGGCAAGAAACGTCGAGCTGTGAGGTCGAGACCAGAGTATTTCGATTGCTCGCGGTTTCTCAGCAGCCGACTCAGCAGCAAGTGGCCCAGCCGGCTTACCAATCCACCACTGTTTGGTGATTGCCAAGACCGCCGAATCGGATGAAAACGGTTGTACCTTGACCCATCCCCTGACGCCGTGGCCACCAACGATGCGGCCGAGTGCAATCAAGTCTTTGGGTGGGGTAGTCATGCCGATCCCGTTGGGTGTTTACAAAAACGAAAGGTCGGCGCGACAAGTCACTGCACTGACCTTGGGTCAGGCAGCAGCAACTTTAGAGGCGTAGTCTTTGACCAAACGAGCCACGGCAGGTGAGAGCTGCGCACCAACACTCTTCCAGTGCTCAACGCGGTCAACGGCAATACGAAGCTTTTCTTCGTTTTCGTTGGCCACGGGGTTATAAAAACCCACACGCTCTATAAAACGACCATCACGACGGTCGCGGGAATCTGTTGCAACGAGGCTATAAAAGGGGCGCTTTTTAGAGCCGCCGCGAGCCATGCGAATCACCACCATAGGTAATCTCTTTTAAAAAAAGGGTAAGGAATCAAAACCAAGCCTGAAATATTAGCATGAATCAATCACGCCGCTTCAAGAAATGACGGGCCAAGCCCTCGGCTTGATGCTGCGACAACAGTGAATTGCCCGTTTGCCGACAAAAAGCCTGAAAATCCTTAATCGCGTTGCGATCAGTGGTGATCACCTCCAACACCTCACCGGGTAGCAATGTTGAGAGCGCCTTCTTGGCTTTCAGAATTGGGAGTGGGCATGCCATGCCTTGAGCATCCACCACCAGCGCCACAGCCCCTTCAAAAGGGATACCCAAAGAATCTGGGGGGCCAAGGCCTGTCACGCCATCACCTTGGCATCAACCCATTGAGGCAACCCTGCCAAGGCACCGGCCAAGGCGGCAATGTCAGTGCCACCGCCCATGGCCATGTCAGCGCGCCCGCCCCCTTTGCCGCCAATCAGAGTGGCCAAATGGGCAACGACATCACCAGCTTTCACGGTCGCGGTCAAATCGCCCGTCACCCCGGCAATGAGGCTAACCTTGCCTTCGGCAACCGTGGCAAGCACGACCACTGCACTGCCCAACTTGTCTTTCAGCTGGTCGACCATAGAACGTAGCGCTTTGGGGTCGACGCCATCGACTTGTTTCACGAGTAAACGCAAGCCGTTGGGCGTCTGAATCACTTGCTCGGCCAATGCGGAGCCAGCGCCTGCATTGAGTTTTGATTTCGCCTGCTCGAGCTCGCGCTCAACGTCTTTGAGTTGCTCTTGTAATTGCACGACTCGTTGCGCCGCCCCACCCACGGTCGATTTCACCAAGGCCGCAATTTGCGCGGCCGTGGCGTTTAGTTGTTGCGCCCAATGCAAGGCATTGTCGCCCGTGATGGCTTCCACCCTTCTCACCCCAGCGGCCACACCCGATTCAGCGATGATTTTGAACAAGCCAATATCACCGGTGCGGGTCACGTGTGTGCCGCCACAGAGCTCTTTAGATGTACCGATATCAAGCACGCGAACTTCATCGCCGTACTTTTCGCCAAATAACGCCATGGCGCCATGTTTAATCGCGTCATCAAAACCCATTACTTGCGCTTGGGTTGCGGCATTGGCCAATATTTCTTGGTTCACAAGCTCTTCAACTTGGGAAATTTGGTCTGGCGTCATTGGCGCGTCGTGAGAGAAGTCAAAGCGGGTCTTTTGTGCATCAACCAATGAACCACGCTGCTGCACATGCCCGCCAAGCACTTCACGCAAGGCTTTGTGCATGAGGTGTGTCGCGGAGTGATTGCGAATCGTTTTGCTGCGTTGCCCTTGGTCAACTCGAGCCTCGACGGTGTCACCAACAGCCAATTGACCCCTTACCAACTCACCGTGATGCCCAAAAACCCCAGCCTGGACCTTCTGAGTGTCGTTAACCTGAAAAGCCGTCACCGAGCCGGCGCGCTCGGCTTGAATCAGTCCAGCATCGCCCACCTGACCACCCGACTCAGCGTAGAAAGGCGTTTGATCCAACACCACGATGGCCAGTTGGCCTGCCGTAATGTGGTCCACGGACGAGCCCTCTCGGTACAAGGCGGTGACTTTCGCTGGAATACACAACTCATCGTAACCACGGAAAACCGTTTCATCGCCTGTGTAAGTCAAACCCTCAGTGGCTTTAAAACGTCCAGCGGCTCGCGCTTGATCGCGTTGGCGACCCATTGCCAGCTCAAAACCTGCCAAATCAACGTCAACCTTGCGTTCACGACAAATGTCGGCAGTTAAATCAACCGGGAAACCATAAGTGTCGTAGAGCATAAATAGCGTTTGACCATCCAAACGATCACCCTCAGACAAATCACTGAGCGCAGAATCAAGAATTCGCATACCGTTTTCTAGGGTCTCGCCAAAGCGCCATTCCTCTTGCTCCAGAACTTTTGTGACCCGCTCAGCCGTGGCTTGAAGCTCCGGAAAAGCTTGGCCCATCTGAATAACCAAATCGTCAACCAATCGATGAAAAAAAGGCTTTGATTGACCGAGCTTATAACCATGTCGCAAGGCTCGACGAATAATGCGGCGAAGCACGTAACCACGCCCCTCATTACTTGGAATAACACCGTCAACCACCAAAAATGCACAAGCACGAATGTGATCAGCAATCACTTTGAGCGAGTTATTGCTCAAATCTTGACAGCCTGTTTCTCGTGCAGCCGCTTTAATAAGGGCCATGAACAGATCGATCTCGTAGTTTGAGTGAACGTGCTGCAAAACGGCTGCAATGCGCTCAAGCCCCATACCGGTGTCCACACAAGGCTTGGGCAGCGGGTGCATGACGCCACTGCTGTCGCGTTCAAACTGCATGAACACCAAGTTCCAAATCTCGATGTAACGGTCCCCATCCTCTTCGGGAGAGCCTGGCGGCCCACCCCAAACGTCAGCGCCATGATCGAAAAAAATCTCTGAGCATGGGCCGCAGGGGCCAGTGTCGGCCATCTGCCAAAAATTATCCGATGCGTAGCGTGCACCCTTGTTATCACCAATTCGAATAATGCGTTCGACTGGCACACCGATATCATCGCGCCAGATGCCATAAGCCTCATCATCTTCGTGATAGACCGTCACCCACAGCTTGTCCTTAGGCAACACATAGACCTGCGTCAAGAGCTCCCACGCATAATGAATCGCGTCGCGTTTAAAGTAGTCCCCGAAACTGAAGTTACCCAGCATTTCGAAGAACGTGTGGTGGCGTGCGGTGTACCCCACATTCTCCAGGTCGTTGTGCTTACCCCCAGCGCGCACGCTTCGCTGTGAACTCGTGGCCCGCTTGTAGGCCCGAGATTCTTGACCAGTAAAGACATCTTTGAACTGCACCATGCCTGAGTTGGTAAAAAGTAATGTGGGGTCATTACCAGGGACCAAAGACGATGAAGGCACGATGGTGTGCCCCTTCGATTCAAAAAACTGCAAAAACTTCTGGCGGATCTCTGAAACTTTCATGGCAGCGTCGCTAGTAAAAAGGATTTTTTGATTATAGAGCCTAGCTTTTCTCACAGAGAAATCCTTCTACCACAGCGATACCGGCAACAGAATGGGTATTCGGCCCAACCAGCCTCGGGATGTAACCCGATGCACACCGGCAGCTGTTCTCAGGCTGCTCCCCAAAAAGTCCAAGCAACGGCCCCTGCCTCAAAAAAAACGCCAGAAGGGGATCTTCTTTCGGGCGTGGCAAGCATGCTTGCCAAACATCACGCCTACCCTGAGTGGGCTGCCATTGCCCAGAACGGCAAATCAATAATTCATCATTAAGCGCACGCATCAACAAACCGTTGGGTGCGCAACGCCCAGAAACGCTGGCCCGAGCGCCCAGCAAAAGCCCTTCCGACACATTGGCTCGCCCAGTCACCTCCAAACCCCCAGTCAGATGAACTGGCCGAGTTTCAACAAGACGCACAAATGGTGGCAAGACATCACTGCGCCATGCCAGCACACCGACCGTACCCTCAGGCCAGTTTGCATCGATCGCAAGCGACGATCCCTGTAACCGACTCGGATTCAACGCACTAACGACCAAACCTTTACCGGCCAATGCCACCATCAAGTCGGGTGCTGCGGCTGCCCGCCGCCCAGCGTCCCAGTGATCGGGCGGCAAGGCCAAGAGCAGCCACGCTTGCGGGCAATTCGACGCCTGACAAGGCACCACCAGCCGATCGACCCGTATTTGAAATGGCAATGGCGCCCTTTCGGGAAAAGCCTGTAAAAGAAACCCTGATTGTTTGAGCGCCTGCTGCCATTGAGCTGGCGTGGCAGGCGGTTGTTGCATCAGTAAGGCCGGGATGGGCCCACCCTCAGGCCGAGTATCTAGGGCTGTTTGCATGGCCTGCGATAAGGTCAATAACCAATGCCCCATGCCCTCAATGGATACCTTTTCAGCACGTTCGACCCATTTCCCACTACCCCAGATCACCGCCAAAAGCATCAATGTGGCCACCAATACCCACTCCAAAAGCGCCTGACCGGCTTGTGTGTGTAGACGCCGCGTCACTGAAAAACGAACACAAATTGGTTGTTATCACCACGCGCGCATTGCGCGTCAGCCAACACGGGTTGGTATGAAAGTGCTGGATTAATAAGATCATTTTTGACTTGCACACTGGCACCATGCCCAGCCACCGTGATGACACTGGCCATGCGTTGCATGGCCGTGACAAGCATCGGGCAGGCCGCATGATTGACATGGGTGAGCATCAAACGAAAAGCCGACCCCGCCGACATCCCAGGCACCGTATCAGGCAGTATGGTAATAGTGCCGTTATCGCCTCGACCTTGGCCCCCCAGGCCATGGGCCACATCGGCTTTTTGACCTTCGCCTTGAACGGTAACCACTGTGGCGCTGCGCATACCATTGATCAAGGCACGCTGATCAACGCTAGCGTAGGGGGCAAGACCGCCACCCAAAGCGGCCACCTTCATTCTCGACACAAAGCGTTGCATGTCAGCAGCGACTTTGGGCACTTTGCTCTCAATCACATAGGCCTGCAGCGCAGGCACGCCAATAATGGCCAAGATAACCATCAAAGCAGTCACGATCGAGACCTCAACCAAAGAAAACCCAGTCTCACACGAACGTTTTACCCTAGGCCTCGTACTCATTTTCCAAAATACGGGCGCGTTAGTTAATTGCTCAATACTTGGTTTCATCATTTCTTTACTGCTCCATATTGCGCTGAGCCATGGCTCAGCCAGTGTTTATTCGAAGGACTGGATTAGAGGAGCTGATTTTGAGGATTGATCACACCTTGCTACCCATACATCAATGTCAAGGCACGACGCATTTCTTCAATGACCTCAACATGCCAAGCCGCCACGGCAAATACAACGCCAACGGCCACGACCAGCAATAACCAACGCCACACAACGGCGCGACGAGCCATTGTTGTGGTGATCTGCTCGCTGATTTGGGTGCAAGCCGTCAATAAGCCGTCGGACAAGCCTCGCACACGCACAACATCCAAAAGGCACCATCGTGCTTGGTCACTGATCAACCCTGTTTGCAAGGCGTCTAACGGGTCCATGCCCCGATCGATTTGCACCACCATCTGACGCAAGTGCCAACCCACCCAACGATTGACGCAGCCCTGTTGTACCAACAAAACGTGGCGTAAGGTAACGCCACGCTGCTGCAGTGTTCTCAACAGCGTGGCCGTCATCATTAAGAAACGGATGGCTTGCATATCCCGATACAGTTGCCACGGGCCCAGCCGATCCAACAGTTGTCGTACCGGTCCCACCACATGCCCAAAAGACCAAACCCATAAGGCCAGACCCGCAAAGAACAACAGCATCATTAACCAGCCATGCCTCACAATCAGATCAACCCAGAACATCAAACGCTGCGTCTGTAAACCATAAAGTGGCGCTGGCACCACCGAGAAGGCCTGCACCAATCGAGGGGCTGCAAACAGCGGCAGAACAAACAACACGGTTAATGCCACCACAAAGGCGAACAATCCCACGGCGATGGTTTGCCAGAACTGGCGTGTGCTGCGCTGCGTTAACCGAATTTGACCAGCTAGCGCTTCTAGCGTTAGTGTGAGCGCCGATTGTCCCGCGCCTTGCGCCAAGCCAATGCAGCGCAAATCGGCGTCAGGAAGCGTTTGCTGCCAAGTTTGCGCCAAATCTCCCCCACATGCCGGATAACGCCATGCCCACCAAGCTGCCAGCCGTCCCCTAGCGCTTGCCGAACCGTGACGCAACGCGTCTTGCTGAAAGATTTCCAGCAAGGTCCGGTAGGAACGCACTTGAATCAGGTACTGCGCCAAAAAATCGTAGTAGTCAGCCCGCTGCGACCTGAATCGCCACGCTGCCCAGCGGATGGATAAAGGCTGTCGCAACCCCGTCATCTCATCATCCCGAAACGTCGCTCGTAATCGCGTGGGTCGAGCCACCCCGTTTGCAAGTAATCAATTGCTTGGCTGCGAATCGGTCGAAAGTGCTGAAGGTCACAACGACCGCGGTTTAAAAGTTGCGTCTGCCAAGCCGATATTTGCTGTGCCAAACCCAAACGACCAATGGCGTCGTAAAAACCGGGGTTAGCCGATGGCTCAATCATTTCGGCCACCATAAACCGCCCATGGTAACCATGGTGTGTTGCCGTGGCGTCTCTGCGACATGTCGTGCAGCCAGCTGGATGCCGAAACCGAACCAATTCAGGCGCCACGCCAGTCGCTGTGAGCCAAGACTGCCACCATTGCTCAGCCCACTCAATCGTACGCACTCGATTCAAGCTGCAGTGCAACGGTGCATGGTTCAACCACTTTTCAAAGGGCAGCGCGCAAACAGCGCAGAGCTTGGGTAGAAGCGCTTGATAAACCAGTAGTTTCAGTATGCCTGGCATCGCCAAGAGGGATTCAGGCACGCCAATCATGGACGAGCTCAGGCGTAACAAAACTTGCATGACTGAACTCGCGTGCAACGTTGTGTAAACGCTGGTCCCAGACAACACAAGATCCGTCAGTGCTTGACCACCCAAACGATCACGGATTTCACCAATCAGAACATCATGCGCGGCACTTCTTTTTATGGTCTTTAATTTAATAGCCAAGTCGCTATCGTTTGTTTGTTCCGGTTGCTGTGTTTGTTCTTGTAGACTGACCACCAAGCACTGCAACGCATTGTCTAATACGTACTCCACGGGATCCTCAAGTGTGATGATCTTTCTGGTTTGGGGAATTTCTTGCACCAGTGACGCCAATGTTGTCGACTTGCCCGAACCAACCATCCCAGCAAAAATCACAGCCCCACCATCACCGCTGCAGGCACGCTCAAGCATGGCCAGTTGGTCGCGGGTATAGCCCAGTTCGGCAAGTGGCGGCACCCGTTCTCGCCCCTTTGGGTTTAAGACCCTTAGGCAGACGCTAGGACCTTGCCCTGTCACCAATGATGCCCAGCGCAAACCAATCTCACGACCTTTGACACAACGCTCGAGTCGGCCCTGCTGCTCGCGTCCTGGATCGAACACCGCCCCGTTACCACCTCGCACACCCATCCAAGCGATGCTCAGCAGTTCATTGAGCATCTGAGCCTCCACCGCTTGAAATTGTGTTGGTCGAACCAGCCAGCCATCAACCGTAAAAGCAATGTCAGCATTCGGGCGTCGCGAATGCAATGTCAAATGAATGTCACTAGCACCGGCCTGGATCGCCCATAACAAAACATCATCCAACAAAGAAAACAGAACATGTTTGGGCGTCTGTAGTGTGACAACGTCCAAACTCGGTTGCTCGGCCAATCTCAAACGTCGATTTAGCTCACCGAGCACGACCGCAGGCACCAACAAAACGTTGGGCTGACACATCACGAGACCGGCTTGTCGCATGACCAGCAACAATGCTGTGACGTCATTGTCATCGGCACACTCAGCGAGCACTAACAGCTGACACGTCAAATCCTCACGCTGAACGGGGCAAAAACGATCTAAAAGATCACCGGGTGGAATTGATAATTGATCAAAAACCGGTCGCCAACTTTCAAAACGAGCTCGGTCAGTCTCAGACCAGACTTCGACACTGGCCTTGGCGGTAATATCTTGCAACGTTAAACGCTGAACGCCAGTTCGCCACCTCATTGAACGGCCTGCGATAAGCACAAATGATGTCGTTGCCCCCGATTGTCAAAAGACACGCAAGGCGGTTTGATGGCGCGCAGGCGTAACCCTTTGGCACGCGCTGATATCGGATTGGTTTGACCTTGCTGAAACAATACCAATGCCCCGTCAACCCAAAGCTGTGCTTGCAAAACGGGCAACACCCCATGAATAGCCAGCAACCTGGGTGCTGGACGTGTCGGTTTGGCACGCTGTGTGGCCTGTCGATAGACTTGATCGAGCGCATCGGACTCCATCTTCGCCATCACTTGGACGGTCATCTCACTTCGGTCAGCCAAAACCCAGCACGGGCATAGTCCCAGCCCCAACAACACAATCAGCTCAAGAGGCATTCGATTTAAGTGCACGTAATTCTCCTTTTAAGTGAAGCATGAGATAACTGTTGTGCTCATCGACAGTGGCGCTCGGCATGACTTCCAGTCGGACGGCCTGCCAAAACACCGGCAAAGACCACGACTGCAAAAGCGATAACTGACGCACCGGCAGACGAAGACTGATTTCAGCCGATTCAAGCGTGAACAAAACCGGATCACCACCCAACTGTTTTTGATACCGAGGTCCCAGACTGATACTCGGCGTGATGGCACTTTGCCGCTGCAAGGCAGTCAACCATGAGTCGTCTGCGTCAGTTGTGTTGGCTGATCCCACTGGCAACCGCTTGACAGCCAAACGAACGACACTTTCAAAACGCGACAGATCGAGGGATACGGGTTTTAAGCGCCAACTTTTAGGCGCGTGCTCGCTCAAAACAACGTTATCCGTGGTGGCGCGACGACGCAAATAATCAGCGCGACAATTCGCAGCGTCAGCGACTATCGTACAATTCACGGTTTGCAGGATCCAGCCACGAGGATCAACCGGCAGTTGCAACAGGGCCTGCCAAAGGGGATCCAAATCACGCCTGTCATGGACCTCAATTGACGGCATCACAGCGTCTGTGTCTGCTCTTGCTGCTAACACTGTGGTTTCATTTGTTTGCGGCCACCCAACCAACGAAAGCCACATCAAACTGGCACCAAATAAGCACACTAACGCCCCTATGGTGAGGATAATCATCTCGCCGCCTAGTCCGTAGCGCAATCGCTTGCAACGGGCAGGTTCGACTGCGGTCATGTGCAAGAAGTCGAGCTCAAGCGGCGCGGTCATCGAATTTTCAGAAGGCCAAACCACTGTTTGGACAACCAATGCACTAAATCGCTGTTCAAGGCCGGCTTGCACTAAGTCAGCGGCTTGTGCATCCATCCAGCAATCGGTGTGACTCAGCACACTACCCTGGTGCACACCGATAACCCATTGGTGCGCGGGCGTGATCATCAAACGTAGCAGGTGCGTCCCCTGCGGGTGGCTCAGCGCGTAACCCACCGCCGCTGCAAAAACCGGCCGATCTTCAAACACCAATCGACCCGTCATGTCCATGCCCACCAGCTCACCTTGAGCGCCAGCGCTGGCATACCAACGCACGTTTTGACGGCGCAACTGATTAAACAACCACTGCCGACTACGCCTGCCTAAAGTTGCCGTCCACTGCAAGCCAAAAACCCAACGCAGCGATTGATCAGGTGCATTCCAAGTGTGCAGGTTTGGGCCGTGCTCAGACCATGGTGAGATTGGCAATTCAGTATCCATCTTCAACCTGGGCAGTTACAAAGATCAAGGTGATGCTTTTGCGATGTTCTAACTTGTCATGTCCACCGAGTAATCGCGGTGCATCAGGCGTTAGACGACCCTGCTGCGTTTCATCGTTTCTTTGCTCAAACCCAGCGATCAAGGTTGTGCGTCCAGGGTGCAGCGCAACTTGTTGTAAGGTTCCATTGCCTTGCAAGTTCAGTTGCTGAACTTGCAAGGATTGCTCAGGGCCACCAAATGCTAAGGACTCAAGAGGAAGCGCTGTGGTGTTGTCGTAAGCCACGGATAACAAAACTTGCCCATCGACTTGAATATCAGGAACCAGGGTCAGGAATGCACCGACCGTCTCGCGCTTCTGACTGATAGCAATGCCCGGCAGAACTGGCTTGGTATCGTCTTTCTTGGCGGCACCAACCGATTGGATTTGATCCACATAGGTAAAAGTCGATCGCACCGCATGCGTCACTGGCCGCCGATTTAAGGTCACCACAGGCACCGTGGTATGACGTCGGATGTCGGCGTACTTTGAAACCGCGCGAGCCAACACGCTACCCGTTACACCCTTCATGGTGGGAAGCGACGCATTAGCCGTACCCAACACAGGTGCCACCCCACTGAGAGTCGCTGAGCCAATCTGCAGACTTGCCACATCTGCAGCCAAAGCCAAAGACCAATCGATGCCCTGCTCGTGTGCTTGGCTGCGCGTTACGGTCATTTCCTCAAAGACCAATCGCACCCGTCGCGTCATGGCACGATTGGCCTCAGCCAGATAACGACCAATGGCGGCCAGCGCACCCGGCGTGTCGGTCACCACAATCGAACTCAAATTGCCCGGCTGAGCCGATATCGTGCCAGCACGAGTCATGAAGGGCTCGACCCGTTGACGAATATCATCTAGTACTGGTTGCGCTGCCAGTGAAAGCGTGGTTTGGGCCGAACTTTCAAAACCACCGTTTGCACTCCCACCTGTTTTACCAAGTTGCATTTGCGTGCTCGCGTCTAGCGCCAACGCTCGAATATCAAAGACTTGTGTTTCGGTACGAAAAAACTCAATGGCCTTTCCCGTGTATCGCCACTGAACGTCATGACTGGTCGCAATTAAATCAAGCACTTCCGACAATGGTCGAGTGCCCATGGGCATCATCGGCTCAGGCGCTGATGCCGCCTGCACGGTGGCGGTAACGTCTTGCAGTCGCGGCATGAAATGATGCGGTGCCAACAAGGCCTCGGGGCGCACTCGCACAGGAATACCTGTTGCCCGTGCGATGCGCTGCCCGACCTCAACCAAGGAGACCGCCTTCTGATGAAAAATAAGCGTGGTCTTGACATCAGCCCGCAAAGGCTTAGGCAAACTGACCTCTGGCGCCAACGCAATGGGCTGGCCCGAGACCCATGGCTTATTGACCCGATGCGTTGATGATGGTGCTTGACGCTCTTGGGTCGCCTGTTGAAAACGATCGCTCATGTGTTCTAGGTTTTGAGCAGCTCGTTTGGTCGCATCGCGACTGGTGGTCGCTCTTTCATCAATGGCACAACCCGTCAGCGCGAACACTAAGCACGCGCTTAGTAATTCGGGCCAAACCCCCACTGGTATCGTTGACCTCATGGCCGCACCCCAACGGTCTTATCACTCGCTGTCTGGCCTGGCTCACATGAGGCCGTTTTGGGAATCACACGCAACACGTGGTTGGCGTAAAAACAGGGGCGAGCGGGTCGGCCAGCACCTTCAACGGCTTGCAGTAATTGCTCGACTGCCGCTGCAAAATCACCTGAAAAACGCGCAGGTGCGGTCACTGGTAAATCCACCGGTAAGGTCCAGTGCGCATCATCAAAGTACCAATCGTTTTCAAGTGCCCAGCGGTTTAAAGCCTGACGGATGGTGTGGTCTGAAATTCGTAGTTCATATTGGCGTGCGCTTGACACCGGTGCCGATGACAGCAAGGGCGGACAATCTGATTGAATCCGACGATGTGCATGCGCTTGAAGTTGCGCGCCTTGAAAACGCAACACCGACCAATGCCCATCTACAATTGAATATTGGCCTTGCGTTCGCAGATCCAAAACTTGCCACTGGGCACCCATTTGCGCAAAGACTGTGGGTATGGCCTGGTGGGGATGCCACTGCAACCAAATGTGGCGCGCATCAGAAAACACTTGTCGCGGGGCAACACGACGGTCGCCACTCAAATGCCAGTTGAAGTCTGGATTGCCAACCAGCACAGCATGGTCAGCGACCTGCACAAAAGAATCATCAATGGCTGTGTCTTTAACAACACAACCGCTTAAAGCAAGCACCAAGCCCACCCCGATCACACCACTCAAAACATATGTCGCCATCATCGCTAGCCTCAACCCGAGCAAGGCGAGCATCTTCAAGCATTCAAATGATCAAAACAATTGTGAAAAATACGCAAGAAGGCGAGCGCGCACCAATACGCGAGCTCACAAGAGGCAATGGCGTCTTTTAGAGGTAGGGTGAAACCAACCAAATCAAACGATTACGCAAGCGTACGGCAAATGAAACCGATTGAAGTTCAGATAGTGTCACCAACTTGCCTTGGGCTATTTTGGTGTCGATCCGTTGGCTCAGATGATTAGCCAACGCTCGGCTATAGATTTCAAGGTCCAACTCAAAATTCAATCGCAGGCTACGTGGATCAATATTGGAAGAACCCACGTAAGACCATTGATTGTCAACCGTTAAAAGTTTGGAATGATCGAATGCCCCGCTCGTACGCCACACGCGAACGCCGTCTTTAATCAGCAATTCGAGTTGCGCTTCCATGGCCGCACCAACAAGCTTTAGATTGTTGTGCCCAGGAATCAACACGTCCACCGTCACACCACGACGGGCAGCTGTCACCAAAGCGGCCATCAGCACCATATCCGGTAGAAAATACGGCGACTGAATGCGCACATGATGACGGGCAACCGATAAGGCGCCCAAAATCATGCTTTGATTGCTCTGCATGGTTCGGTCGGGACCCGAGGGAACCACTCGCGCCGGTGTCACATCCTCGCCACTCAGGGCCTCAGGTGTAAATTCAAACCAAGGCGCAGTTGGCAGGCTTTCACGCGTGGTGAACTCCCAATCGTGCGCAAAACTATTCATCAGCTGCCGCGCGATGGGGCCTGTGACTTTAAAGTGGGTATCACTGGCGCGATTCTCGCCCGCGAATGCGCTCATGAACCCACTGCGAATATTCATGCCGCCAGCCAGAGCCAAACTACCATCAACGACCAGTAACTTTCGGTGACTGCGCAAATTCGCGTAGACCAAACGCAAGCCAATCGCTGTTGGCAGAAAACGGGCCACAGGAACACCACTGGCTTTGAGTAAACGGGTAATGGCTGGATTTGAGTACTTGGCACCAACAGCATCGATCAACACGCGCACTTGGACACCACGGTTAAAGGCGTCTATCAGCGCTTGAGCAATTTTTACACCAATGCCATCATGATCAAAAATATAGCTCTGCAGCACGATGCACCGCCGTGCTGATGCAATCGCTTCAATCATGGCTGGGTAGGTCTCATCGCCTGAGTCGAGGATTTCGACACGATTGCCATTGAACAGCTCGTTTTCACAAACGTTGTTGCCTAGCGTGCGCAGCGCATCAAGGTAGTGATCAGCGTAATCGGTCAAGTCGCGTACGATAAGGCGTTCCATGACAGCCAACTCATGCTTGGCCATCTCGCGTTGCGCCGACAACCGCTTTTGACGAATGCGATTAATACCCGCAAAAAGATAAAAAGTAGCACCCAGTAGTGGCGAGAAAATAACCACCGCCACCCAGCCAATGGCCGACTTCACGTCTTGCTTGGTCATGGCGATATGGATCGTCGCCAACACACTGGCCAAGACCGAAACGACCAGTACCAGATGCGGCCAATAACCTTGCATAACGCCCAACAATTGGTGCCAATCCATTAAGAAAAGGCCCGGTTAATCATGTTAATATCTCAATCCTTTGGTGGCTGTAGCTCAGTTGGTAGAGTCCCGGATTGTGATTCCGGTTGTCGCGGGTTCGAGCCCCGTCAGTCACCCCAGTAACGTCAAATCATCGCAGGCTCAAATCGAGTTTAAGGGGCAGCCCTTAACCCCCTCCCTGCTTTGGCCTATTCTTTCAATGTGTCGCATAGCCCTAAAGGCTATTTTCTTTGCGCCATCGCTCAAAATCAACCAAGGTTTGAGGGTCCGTTGGCGGATAAAGTCCAAGAATAGACTGGCCTTTTTTAACCGCCGCCATCACGTAATCTTCGAAGATTGTCATTTCAGTGGCTTGCACAGCGACTTCATCAACAATTTCTGCTGGAATCACAATAACGCCATCAGCATCACCCACCAACACATCCCCAGGAAAAATTGGCGCATCGCCACAGCCAATGGGCACGTTAATATCGATGGCCTCGTGCAAGGTCAAATTTGTTGGCGCCGAAGGCCGTTGGTGATAGCTCGCAATACCGAGCTGCGAGATCTCATCAGAGTCTCTAAAGCCGCCATCTGTCACAACCCCAGCGACCCCTCTTTCAAACAATCGGCTGACCAATATGCCACCAGCCGATGCTGCCCTTGCATCCTTGCGGCTGTCGATCACCATGACCGAACCGGGCGGACACTGTTCAACAGCTTGGCGCTGCGGATGGTTGCGGTCACGGAAAACTTCTATACCATTGCGATCTTCACGGGCTGGCATGTAGCGCAATGTAAACGCTGGCCCGACCATATTGGCAGAGGACTTAGACAGTCGCACAATGCCTTGAATGAACTGATTGCGCAGCCCGCGTTTAAAAAGCAAAGTGGCCAAGGTTGCCGTGCTGATGTGCATCAGTCGTTTCTTGGTGTCTGGATTTACTTCACGCATGGGCGGTGACTCCTTTGGCCTGTTGGCTTAAAAAATGTCGGGTTCAGGAACGGGGCCACCAAAATCGGTTCGTAGAAAGTCAAAATCACAACCCTCATTAGCCTGCTGAATGTGCTGAGAAAACATCCAACCATAGCCTCGTTCGTATTTACGCTCAAGCGGCGTCCAAGCCGCTTGACGGGCGGCAAGCGCTTCATCCGAAATCTCCAACCGAATGGTTCGGTTGGGCACATCAATTGAAACCAAATCACCCGTTTTAACCAAAGCCAAGGGCCCACCCACGTAAGACTCAGGTGAAATGTGCAAAACGCAGGCGCCGTAGCTTGTGCCGCTCATTCGCGCGTCAGACAAGCGCAACATGTCGCGCACGCCTTGCTTGAGTAACTTCTTGGGCATGGGCAACATGCCCCACTCTGGCATGCCTGGTCCACCTTGTGGCCCGGCGTTGCGTAAAATCAGCACATGGTCAGCAGTCACATCAAGATCGTCGCGATCGATTACTGCTTTCATTGACGGATAGTCGTCAAACACCAAAGCCGGTCCTGTGTGCTTGTGTAAATGCGCTGGACAAGCGCTCGGCTTAATCACGCAGCCATCAGGCGCTAAGTTACCGCGCAACACCGCTAATGCGCCCTCAGCATAAATGGGATTGTCCAAGGGGCGGATCACATCATCGTTGTAAACCTCAGCACCCTCGATTGTCTCGCCGAGCGTTTTGCCCGAAACAGTCAGGGCATCAAGATGCAAATGCTCGCGCAAGCGCGACATCAAACCCAACAGCCCGCCAGCGTAATAGAAGTCTTCCATCAAATAGGTATCACCACTTGGGCGCACATTGGCAATCACTGGAATCGTCCGACTGTAGCGATCAAAATCATTCAAGCCAATGTCGCAGCCAGCTCGCTTGGCTTGCGCAATCAGGTGAATGATGGCGTTGGTCGAACAACCCATTGCCATGGCAACCATGATGGCGTTTTCGAAGGCGGCATGCGTCAGAATCTTTGACGGCACCAAATCTTCCCACACCATGTCCACGATGCGTCGACCGCTCTCAGCGGCCATCCTGACGTGGTTAGAATCTGGCGCTGGAATTGATGAGGCGCCAGGAATCGTCATGCCCAGGGCCTCTGCAATGGCCGTCATGGTGGCCGCTGTGCCCATCGTCATGCAGGTGCCGTGACTGCGAGCGATCCCACCCTCGATTTCAGTCCAGTCTTTGTCGTTGATCAAGCCCGCCCGGCGGTCATCCCAATATTTCCATGCGTCAGAGCCCGATCCCAGAACCTTACCGTGCCAATTGCCGCGCAGCATTGGACCCGCTGGCAAGTAAATGGCGGGCAAACCCGCACTGGTGGCACCCAATAACAAGCCAGGCGTGGTTTTGTCGCAGCCACCCATTAATACCGCACCATCGATGGGGTGACACCGCAATAACTCCTCAGTATCCATGGCCAACATGTTTCGATAAAGCATGGTGGTGGGCTTGACGTATTGCTCAGCCAATGACAGGGCTGGCAACTCTATCGGCATGCCGCCAGCTTGCAAAATACCGCGCTTGACGTCTTCTACGCGCTGCTTGAAATGGGTGTGACACGGATTGATGTCAGACCACGTGTTGACAATCCCAATCACCGGCTTGTCTTTCCAATCTTCTGGCGCAAGACCCATTTGCATGGCGCGTGATCGGTGACCGAAAGAGCGCAAATCGTCAGGCGCAAACCAGCGAGCGCTGCGTAATGTTTCGGGCGTTTTTTTGTGTTGTTCACTCACCGAGCTGTCTCCTCACACCGTTAAACCAAGAAAAGCGCTTGGCATGAGCACTTCTCAAGATCAAACGCGTTCTTGCTTGATTAAAAATCCATCATACCCAAGTCGAAAGGTCCCGTTATCTGTTTTTTTTAGATCTCGCGTCTTAGCAACTATTGCGGACAAAAAAAGCCTTAGACAACACAACAGCACGCAAGATTATGTGTCGTACCGCTAACCAAATAACTGCTTGAACCGTTTTTGAAAAGTCGGCCACTGCTCCG
This sequence comes from uncultured Burkholderiaceae bacterium, assembly GCA_937888805.1. Lineage (GTDB taxonomy): Bacteria > Pseudomonadota > Gammaproteobacteria > Burkholderiales > Burkholderiaceae_B > Algicoccus. Next base: position 34,039 of record CALBEY010000110.1, on the reverse strand, counting down.
GGTTTACCAATCGCTCGGGGCGATGCCCGTTTAAGACTTGTTGCAATTGCTCTGCTCCCATGCGGGCAGCATTTCGCCTAGCCTCATGGGTGACGCCCGCTGTGTGATAAGTGGCCGCCACATTCGGCATGGACAGCAAAGGATTATTTTGTGCGGGTGGCTCTACCGTCCAAACATCCAAGCCAGCCCCAGAAAGATGGCCACTGGCGAGGGCTTGAGCCAAAGCCTCTTCGTCGTGGATACCGCCTCGCGCCGTTGAGATAAAAACAGCCCCCGGGCGCATGGCCGAAAAAAGAGTGGCATTAAAAAGATTAAGCGTTTCAGCAGATCTAGGACAATGCACGGACACCACATCACTTTGGTCCACCAAGGCCTGAAGGCTGACAGACTCGACACCCCTATCTTGAAGCGCCTGGGCGCTGAGGTGAGGGTCATGGCCCAAGACCCGCATTCCAAACGCTTTGGCCAAATGTGCAACGCGACGTCCTATATTACCCACGCCCACCAAACCGATGGTCAAGCCCCTAATTTCATGCCCCATCAGGTCTTCACGTGTGGTGTAAGCGCCGGCCCTCATGACCCGATCTGACTCGGCGATCCGGTGACGTACCGAGAGTAACAACCCAATCGTGTGCTCGGCCACTGAGTCCGCATTGCAGCCACTTTGGTTCACCACTAAAACGCCATGATTGTTGCAGGCCTGAACGTCAATAGGGTCGTATCCCGCACCGGAGCTCGACACACAGAGTAAGTTTGGGGTGCGCTGCAAGAACGCCTCATCGACTTGCCATTGACTCGGCACCTCATCACGTGCGGCGCACACATGATAGGCATTCGCTTGTTGCATATGTGCCCAGTTAACGTCATCGGCGGCGGCGAAATCACACACCTTCATTTGGATTGTGGGGTCAGTGGCGATGATTTGGTCAAAAACGGGATTGAGCCAAAAATCAAACCTCACAAGTTGTTTTTTCACCGACATCTCCTTTTATTTCTTTTGTCTGAACATGATTTACGGGCCAAATAACTGACCCTTGATCATACCGTTGAAGACTTCACCAAAACATCGATCGCTCGAGCCGCTGCTGCGAAGCCCATCGCGGCTGTTACCGTGACCAAAGAGCCGTAGCCAGCACAAGCCAGCGGGGATTGAGCGGCATCTTGCGCATTAAAGGTTGGTGGCCGCTGGGTTGGCTCAGAAAACCACAGCACATCCACACCGAGCTTAGCCGGTCGTTTGAGTCGCGCGGGCGCAAATCCGTGTTGCTTGCGCAGCGTCGTGCGCAACCTAGCCAACAAAGCGTCGTGTGTGGCGTCACGCAAGTCGCCCAATTTCAGTGTTAGCGCATCCGTTTTTCCACCCGCCGCACCGCACACCACGAGCGCCTGCTCGCGTTGCCGACAACACAACACCATGGCTAATTTGGCATTGAGCTGATCGGTGCAGTCCAGCACCACATCGGCCCCTGGCGAAATCGTATCTTGAACATTGCCCGTTTCGACGAATACATCGCTTTCAATGACACAACAATCCGGATTGATCAAGGCAATGCGGTTACGCATGGCGCTGACTTTCGCTTGTCCGAGTGTGCTGTCCAAGGCGTGCACTTGTCGATTGATGTTTGATTCGGCCACATGATCCATGTCGACCAACGTAATCTGACCTATCCCACTTCGCGCCAACGCCTCAGCAGCCCAAGAGCCCACACCACCAATACCGGCAACTAACACGTGGCTTTGAGCCAAAGATTGGGTCGCGGCTTGCCCATAGACTCGAACCACCGAACCAAAACGGCGTGCGCGATCAGGACTTTCGAGAAACAACGGTGCGTCAGACATCGGACGGTCTATGATGAGGTTTCAGAAAACAAGTAGCCGTTAAGTTTACATTTTTACCCGCCTCTCAAAATTGCTCGACAATCGCCTCGCCGTTAACCAAAATACTTAGCTAGCCCCTAACATTTCAAGACACCATCCTGAACGCGCTTAATTTCAAACAACGCTTTTCCCGCATTCCCCATGCGGTCTCGTTTTGTGTCTTTCAGATGTTGGTTCACATGACGCTGACGGGTGGGCGCATTGCCGTGATGTTGGCTGGCCTAAACTTGGGTATGAGCACTTTGGATGTTGGGTTGCTGATCGCCCTTTTTGCGCTGATCCCAATGTTTGCTGCCATTTCAATGGGCCGATTAATTGATCGAATTGGTGCTTTTGGGCCCATGCGTCTTGCTGGTGTGTTGACGGTCACTGGCATCGCCCTGCCTTTTGTTTGGCTGCACTGGATTGCGCTTGGCATTGCCGCGGTTTTTATCGGGCTTGGACATGCCGCTTTTCAGCTGGGTACACAGCAACAGCTTGGGCAGGCTGAACCTGAGCAACGCCTGAGGAACTATTCTTGGTTGGCCATGACCTTGGCCGTATCAGGATTTAGCGGTCCCTTATTGGCTGGACTTGCCATTGATCATTTAGGCTATCGGTGGGTGTTTGCTTTGTTGACGGTACCCCCAATATTGGCGCTTTATGGGCTCATCAAAAAGCGCGCCGTCATCACAGCATCCCACCAGGTCAAAGAGACACCCGCGATTCGACAAAAGGCTATCGATCTGCTTAAGATCCGTGACCTGCGATACACCTTTGCTGCCAACGGACTTTTGGCGGGCGCTTGGGATACCCACATGTTTCTCGTGCCGCTCTATGGCGTATCACGGGACTTTTCTGCGACTACGATTGGTCTCATTCTGGCGGCCTTCGCCCTAGCAACGTTTCTTATTCGATTGGCATTACCCCTGATTCAAAGGTGGGCAAGTCCCTGGCAGTTGATTCATATTGCAATGATTACAGCGAGCTTAAATTTTGTGCTGTACCCGCTATTTAATGAGTTCTGGATATTGGTGTCTCTGTCCTTTGTGTTGGGACTATCACTGGGTTGCACGCAGCCCAGCATTTTGGCGCTTTTGCAGCAACACGCCCCACCCGGGCGTAAAGCAGAGGCCTTTGGTCTGCGCATGTCTCTGATTAACGGTTCACAAGTTTCATTGCCTATCACTTTTGGAGCGTTGGGTGCTTTTATTGGCATCACACCACTTTTTTGGGCGGCAGCACTGGCTGTTTGTGGCGGCGCTTGGCTCACTCGGCGAGCCGATCGAGAAAAAGCACAAGACAAGCACACCATGTCACCCCAAGATACGATAAAGTGACTGCTGACTCGATGTTCTAACCCTCAAATCAACCGCGAACCGAATGCCATGCCTGACTTCAGTCCACCGCCAGCTCACGAGATTCGATATTTGAGTCAGGCCGAGCGTGATGCATCCTTGGCGCGCGCACTCAGTGATTGGCCCGGCAACACTGATCTTTGGGTCTATGGCTATGGTTCGTTGATTTGGAATCCTGAGTTTGACCACGCCGAACAGCGACTTGGGACGTTACGTGGCCATCACCGCGCTCTTTGCCTCTGGTCACGGATCAACCGCGGCACTCCCGAAAAGCCTGGATTGGTGTTTGGGCTTGATCGAGGCGGATCCTGCCGAGGCATGGCTTTCCGAATTCGCTCACAAGTCGTGCCGCAATCCTTTGAGGCCTTATGGCGCCGCGAAATGTCAACCGGTGCTTATCACCCGCGTTGGCTTCGTTGTGATACCGAACACGGGCCCGTGAAAGCGCTTGCCTTCGTTATCGATCGATCCGGTAGCGGATATGTCAAAGGCCTACCAGACAGCGAAACATTGGATATTATTAGTCGCGCCCATGGCCGCTATGGTCCTTGCGTTGACTATGTGGTTCAAACGCATGAAGCCCTTTGCCTAGCCGGCATCCGCGACAGTCGGCTCGCAAGGCTCGCCGATCGACTGCAAGAACGTCTTCAGGCGCCCACTAGCAGACAAAGCTTTACACTGGAGTCTTCGATTCCCTTTTTAGACAATTGAGAGTGTCATCATGTCAGTGGCAAACATCCGAATGAACTACGAAAAAGGCGAACTGACTGAGTCGGCCGCCAAAAACTCGCCCTTCGAGCAGTTTCAGCTCTGGTTGCAAGAAGCCATTGACTTACCGGTTGCTGAACCCACAGCCATGACGTTGGCAACTGCCAATGCCCGTGGCAAGCCCTCGTCTCGCATTGTCTTGCTAAAAGGGATAGATAACCGCGGCTTCGTGTTCTACACCAATTACGACTCACGCAAAGGTCAGGAACTAAGCCAACAGGCGTGTGCAAGTCTGCTTTTTTTCTGGCAACCGCTTGAACGCCAAGTCCGCATTGAAGGGGTGATTGAAAAAGTATCCGATCAAGAATCCGATGATTACTATCAAAGTCGGCCCATCGGCTCCCGAATCGGCGCTTGGGCGTCAGCCCAAAGCCAGCCCGTCACCGTCCAAGCCCTACAATCCCGTGTCGATCAACTCAGTGCCAAATATGGTGAGGCGCCTCCCCGCCCACCGCATTGGGGCGGATACCGCCTGGCCCCTGATTATTTTGAGTTCTGGCAAGGTCGACCTTCAAGGCTCCATGATCGCTTAGTCTATAAACCCTCCTCCGATAAAGCATGGGTTATTGAGCGCATTTCACCATGAGTTATCTCGCAGGCGCAGCAAAGCCAAGTTTTGACTCTAAAGAATTCCGCCGTGCGCTCGGTCGATTTCCCACTGGGGTTACCGTGGTCATGGCTGAGGTCCCGGGCGAACCGCCCGTTGGCTTGACGGTCAGTTCGTTTAACTCGGTCTCGCTCGAGCCCCCATTGGTTGTCTGGAGCCTATCCAAACACTCCTCCTCCATGTGGATCTTTGAGCAGTGCGAGCGCTATAGTATTCAAGTTTTGGCCGCCGACCAAGCAGACTTGGCCATGCGCTTTGCCAGTGGCACACACGAACAACGATTCGTCGATCTGGATTTGACCACTTGCCCCAATGGCTCACCTCGATTGGCAACGCCAGTGGCAGCTTGGTTTGAATGTCACAATCGGCATCGCCATCAAGAAGGCGATCATGTGGTGCTCATTGGTGAGGTTGAAAACTGCCATCATACTGGCCTGATGCCACTTATTTATCATTCAGGTGGTTTTGACTTAACACCAGCCGCAATGGCGGCTGAATCGAACGCACGGTAACAAAGCGATGGACATTGAATGTGTGGTTGTGGGGGCTGGTGTTGTGGGATTGGCCACGGCTCGAGCCCTTGCTCAAGCAGGCGTTGAGGTATTAGTCGTTGAACAAGCGGCCATGATTGGTAGCGGCACCAGTTCGCGCAGTTCTGAAGTGATCCATGCTGGCATCTATTACCCCGCGAATAGCCTGAAAGCGAAGCTGTGCGTTCAAGGCAAACACCTTCTTTACGACTATTGCCAAACCAAGGGCGTCGCACATGCACGCCTGGGCAAACTCGTGGTGGCCACGAACGAAGAAGAAAAGGGTACGCTGGCGGGCATTATTGAAAAGGCACGCACCAACGGCGTTGATGACATGCAGTGGCTAGACCAAGCTCAAGCTCAAGCGCTTGAACCTGCGTTGCGCTGCACGGCTGCGCTGCTGTCACCGTCCAGTGGCATTGTTGATAGTCATGGCCTGATGTTGGCCTATCAAGGTGATGCAGAAAACGCTGGCGCGCAATGCGTTTTTCACAGCCCACTACTTCATGCCAAGGTCTTACAACCCGAAGGCTTTGAGGTTTCTTTTGGTGGCAGTGACCCCACCACCTTAAGCTGCAAAATGCTAGTCAATGCCGCGGGCCTGAACGCACCGATGTTGGCTAACCGCATTGAAGGTCTAAATCCAAAGTGTGTGCCCCAAGCCTACTTGTGCAAAGGCAGCTACTTCAGTTTGCTAGGCAAAGCTCCTTTTCGGCATCTCATCTACCCCGTCCCTCAGCGAGCGGGGCTTGGCGTTCATTTGACGCTAGACCTCGGTGGGCAGGCCAAATTCGGGCCGGACACGCAGTGGGTCACTGAGGAAAATTACGATATCGACCCTAGCCGAGGCGATAGTTTTTACGAGGCCGTGCGGCGTTATTGGCCCGAACTTCAAGATGGTGCACTCCAGCCGGACTACACTGGTATCAGACCAAAAATTTCAGGTCCCGATGAGCCTGCAGCTGACTTCATGATCTCAGACGCCAGTCACCACCACATTAAAGGCTTGGTGAATTTATTTGGGATTGAATCGCCCGGCATCACATCTTCCTTAGCGATTGCGCAACACGTCAAATCGGCCCTGCTAGCGTGCCGTTAAAAAGACGGTTTAAAGCCGCTGGTGGGATTCACACTGTTACTGTTATCTATCAACCATGACTGAACACGATTTTATTTTGACCCTGGCTTGTCCAGACCGCCGAGGCATCGTGCACCACGTATCAGGCTTGCTTCTGGCCCACGATGGCAATATTTTGGATGCTCAGCAGTTTGGCGATGAACAGACTGGGCAGTTTTTTTTGCGAGTGCACTTCGCGCTCGCGGCACCAGTTCAAATTGAAGCGGTACAAAAAGATTTACGCGATTGCGAATCGGCCTTAAAGATGCAGTGGCAAGTTCACGACTCACGCAAAAAAGCGCGTCTCTTGATCATGGTCAGCAAGCAAGGGCATTGCTTAAATGACCTTTTGTTTCGTATCCAGAGAAGTCAATTCCCCGCTGAGATCGCGGCTGTGGTGTCCAATCATCAAGACTTTGAAGGTTTGGTGACGTCTTATGGCGTGCCATTTCATCACTTACCCATCACGCCTGATACCAAAACCGCTCAAGAGTCACGCCTCTTGGCTGTCATTGCTGCCGAGCAAATTGATCTGGTGATACTCGCCCGTTACATGCAAGTGCTGTCGCCCGACCTGTGCCGCGCACTCAGTGGCAGAGCGATTAATATCCACCATAGTTTTTTACCGAGTTTTAAAGGGGCTCGTCCCTACCATCAGGCTCATGCGCGCGGCGTTAAAATCATTGGAGCCACGGCACACTATGTCACTGAGGATCTCGACGAAGGGCCTATCATCGAGCAAGACATTGAACGCGTTGATCATGCCATGAGCATTGAGGACTTCACCCAAGTGGGTAGCGACATGGAGTCTTTGGTGCTTTCTCGAGCGGTGCGAAGCCACGTTGAGCACCGAATTTTGCTCAACGGCAAACGCACGGTGGTGTTTCGCTAACAAACCCTTTATGCTAGATCGATCAAAAACACCAACAAGCAAACTGTTTTTTTGGAGCAATGGCCTGCATGCAAAGCGATGATCAACTGCCGTTAGCCGCTTGGGGACAAGCCTTGGCGGCAGCTCGCACTGAGCAAGGTCTCGGGGTTGTTGAGACGGCTCGCGAATTGATGCTCTCGCCTGCCCAATTGCGCAATATTGAAAGTGGCACCCTGCAGTCTTTTCATGGATCAGGCTATTACTTGCGTGCGGTCCAAAAATATGCCACCCGACTCAATGTTGTCCTAGACCCTGCGGTCGAGGCCTTACCGCTAACCGACAGCCAACTTGGGATGCAGCGGCTTAACAAAAATTTACCTGAGTCTCATGCGAGCGCCACCGCGACCCTATCAAGACGGCAGTCCACACTCGATAATGGTTTGAGTGTTTCACCCTTTCGCTCACGCAGCAGCCGCATCGGAATGGTTTTGGGGGTTATTCTGGTTTTTGCGGTGGCTTTGGGCGTCTATCTTTCCGCTGAGGAGGGTTGGCCAAACAAACAAACTTCGCAGACAGCTGATGGCATGGCGCAACAAACACCGTCTGGCGAGTCAGTTCAGGCAATAACCGTACCAATCACGCCAGATCTTGATCAACCAGTAAGCCTGTCTGACCAAAGCCCTAGACCTGCCACAGAACCACTGCTTGTTTCGCCAACAGCGACTCGTGCGGTTAGTGTGACTGAACCATTGACCTTGCCCGCGCCAGCACCCGAAGTGGCACCACCGCCTGCGCCTGAGCCACCACCGCCACCAGCGGATATCTTTGAGGCACGGTTTACAGCGGATTGTTGGGTGGAAGTTCGATACAAAGATGGTCGGGTCGAACAAAAGGTATACACCGAGCGCGACATCCTGACGGTTCCCGTCGATGAGATCAAGGGTTTGGTACTTGGAAACGCCGCTGCGGTCAGGGCTCAAAGGCGAGGACAATCCTTTGACGTGATGACATACGCTGGCGGCAGGAACGTGTCACGAATCAGTGAAGCGGATCTTCGATAATCGTTAAGCCCACCGGTGAGTCTTGGATGTAGGATAGTAAAATAGACTCTATCGGGAGACTTGCATGCGGATCAGTAAGCAAGAAATTGACACTCTGCACCCTGTGCCGGATACGCGCGGCATCAACCTATATACCGCTGATGCCTGCCACCGCCTGGCTGGCTGCTACCTGTCGGCTGAACTTCAGGCCCATTTAGAGCCGCACTTTTCTCGCCTTGGCGCACTTGCTGGACAGCATTTGGATGATTTGGCAGGCATTGCGGACAAACACCCGCCCACGCTATCGGTGCGCTCCCGTACCGGAATCGACGAATCGCGCGTTGAAAAGCATCCAGCCTACGTTGAGCTAGAGCGATGGGCCTACAGTGAGTTTGGCTTGGCGGCCATGTCTCATCGCGGTGGCGTACTGGGCTGGCCTGAGCCGATGCCTGCGGCAGCGAAGTACGCGCTGACCTATCTTTTTGTGCAAGCCGAGTTTGGACTGTGCTGCCCCGTGAGTATGACGGACTCTTTGGCACGTACACTCAAAAAGTTTGGCGATCCCGCGCTAATCGAGCAAGTGCTGCCCATGGTTACCACGCAGGATTTTGATGCGTTACACCAGGGCGCCATGTTCATGACAGAACAAGGTGCGGGCTCTGACGTCAGCGCCACCGCCACCACGGCCACTTTGCAGGCCGATGGTGGCTGGTCGCTCAATGGCGACAAATGGTTTTGTTCAAACCCAGATGCTGGTTTCGCGATGGTGTTAGCTCGTTCAGAAACAGAAGAACCTGGCCTCAAAGGGGTTTCTTTATTTTTACTGCCTCGCAGACTCCCCGATGGCTCGCTGAATCGCTATCGAATTTTGCGGCTCAAGAACAAGCTTGGCACTCGCTCTATGGCTAGTGGTGAAATTCGTCTTGACAGCGCTTTCGCGTGGCTAGTGGGTGAACGTGGCAAGGGCTTTAATCACATGGCCGACATGATTAATAATTCACGGCTTTCGAACGGCGTTCGAGCCGCCGGCCTCATGCGGCGCGCCCTCACAGAGGCGTTATATGTTTCCAAAAACCGTCAAGCCTTTGGAAAACGCTTAATCGATATGCCGTTGATGCAACGCCAGCTTTGCAAAATGGCGGTATGGACAGAACAAGCAAGAACCATGGTGTTTCAAACCGCACAAGCGCTTCAAGCGTTTGACCAAGACAGTAGCAAGCGGCCACTGGCTCGCATTCTCACGCCCCTGATTAAATTTCGTGCCTGCCGCGATGCCCGCAAAGTCACCGGTGATGCCATGGAGGTTCGCGGTGGCTGTGGTTACATCGAGGAATGGTCTGATCCCCGCTTGCTTCGAGATGCACATCTTGGCTCGATTTGGGAAGGCACCAGCAATATCGTGGCTTTGGATGTTTTGCGCGCCATTGACCGAGAAAACGCCCTGCCTGCCCTGCGTGAACACGTGACGCAGCTGCTGGCGCAAGGTTTACCCGTGAGCGACGAACTGGCTGCACTTGAAAAAGAACGCATTGATGCCGCCTTTGCATTCGCCGAACATTCTGCAGCCAGTGCCAACTTTACACTTGCGCGCCAAGTCGGCACTGCGTTGTACAACGTGGTCACCATGGCCGGTATGCGATGGGAAGCAAAAGTCGCCGAAATGCCCATGCGAAGCCGTTTGGCCGACATGGTACTCACCCAGCGCCTATGTGCGCGAGATCCGATCAATGATGCCACACCGGCCGATGATGCGCTGGTGCAATGGCTAGCCCAAGGCGTTTGAAATGTGGCAAAGTCTCTCTAGCAGCAACCCGTCAAGTCATTCGCCCAGAGGCGCCCTGTCAGGCATTCGAGTGGTCGACTTAAGTCGTGTGCTCGGTGGGCCGTTTTGCACCCAAATTCTGGGGGATCATGGGGCTGAGGTTTTAAAGCTCGAACCACCCAGCGGTGATGAAACTCGGCATTGGGGCCCACCGTTTGAATCCGGCCTAGCGTCCTATTTTGTTGGTGTGAATCGCAACAAGACGGGCCTGACACTGGATCTGTCACATGCCGAAGGCCGACAATTCCTTAGGTCTTTGCTGGTTGATGCCGATGTGATCATCGAGAACTTCAAGACCGGTACCCTCGAAAAATGGGGGCTCGGTTACGAGACTTTAAAAGAAGAGTTTCCGCGTCTGATTCACTGTCGCGTCAGTGGCTTTGGGGCCGATGGCCCGCTTGGCGGCATGCCAGGCTACGATGCGTGCGCCCAAGCCATGTGTGGCCTGATGAGTGTCAATGGCGAAAAAGAGGCACCACCAACCCGCGTGGGGCTGCCAGTTGTCGATATGGTGACCGGTTTAAATGCCACCATTGCTATTCTGATGGCCCTGCAAGAACGTCATCAAAGTCACTTGGGCCAATTTTTAGACATCACCCTTTTTGATTGCGCCATATCACTTTTGCATCCGCACGCAGCGAATTATTTTGGCAGCGGCAACATACCCCAGCGGTCAGGTAATGCACATCCCAACATCGCCCCTTACGAAACGGTCAGCACCGCCAAGGGTGAACTGTTTTTGGCAATTGGTAATGATCGGCAATTCAAACAACTGGCGATTGAGCTTGGTGAACCGTCCCTATCGCAAGACCCGCGTTTTCTCACCAACGCCGATCGTTTGGCTAACCGCCCAGCGCTGCACGCTTGTTTGAAGCGGCTGTTAAACCAATCCGAAGCCAATACCTTGGCCATCAAACTGCTTAAAGCGGGTGTGCCGGCTGCGCCTGTGCTCAATGTCGAGGAGATTTTGCAGCACCCTCACACTGAACACCGTGGCATGGTTTTAGACAAAGATGGTTATCGCGGCATCGCCTCACCCGTCAAACTGTCTCGAACCCCGGCACAGTTGCGACAACTGCCCCCTGGTTTTAAGGCTTTGTCTGAGACGTAACCGACTGAGCGCTCTGAATGAGCCACTGCTCGAACGACTGAAGCGCCGCGGTCACTTCGGTACGTTCGGGGTAGCCAAAGAAGTAGCCCTGAGAAACCGGCAATGGTTGGTTCACTGGCATCACCAATAGCCCTTCATCGAGTGCCTGTTGCACCAAAAATCGTGGCACCAACCCAACACCAAGCCCAGCCTGAGCCGCTGCGATGACCATCGAAAAAACCTCATATCGGGGCCCACCGGCGACTTGTGGTGGATATGATAAACCGGCCTGCTCATACCAATCACGCCAAGCATCAGGGCGTGAAACCAGATGGAAATGCGCAAGCTGGGTTAAAACGCTCTCGTCGATTGAGCCCATAATTAAGTGCTTTGGCGCGCAAACGGGTACCAATTCCTGCTCCGGAAAAAGCATCGTACCGTGGGTCCCAGGCCAAATCGCATGGCTATGGTAGATGGCGCCATCAAACGGTTGGTCGTTGAATTGGAAGGGTAAGGTTCTGAGCGACAAACTGACCGAAATATCAGGGCATTGTTTTTGAAAATCGGGCAATCGCGGAATGAGCCAATGGGCCGCCAGTGTCGGCAGCACAGCGATGTGAAGGCGTCGACCAATACTGGCCCGACTCATGAGGCTGAAGGTGTCTTTTTCGATATGATCGAGATGTTGACGAATACGAGCTGCATATTCAGCGCCAGCATCGGTCAATGCGACGCGACGACGAACCCGGGTGAACAACTGAACGCCAAGCCGGGCTTCTAAGGCACTGACTTGCCGATGCACTGCGCTGTGGGTTAGGGACAGTTCTTCAGCTGCCCGAGAAAACCCACCGAGTCTGGCTGTTGCCTCAAAGGCTTGCAAAGCGCTTAAATTGGGAATGCCTTTTCTCATGCTGTTGGTATCCGTTATCGTGTCACTGACACACAAGAATGTGCAATTTTATCAATTGCAATGTGCAAACGATGAACATATCCTTACAACCATACGTTTATAAACATAAGAGACAACAAAATGGCAGACCGAGACAATCCCCTGAGCCCACGAACGGGAGGGCAGCTCATCGTTGAACAGCTGGTCGCGCAAGACGTGCAACATGTATTTTGCGTGCCAGGTGAGAGTTTTTTGGCTGTTTTAGATGCCTTGGTCGACGTGAATATTCAAGTGACTGTGTGTCGGCAAGAAGGCGGTGCGGCCATGATGGCCGACGCCCACGGTAAATTATCGGGTCGTCCTGGCATTTGCATGGTCACTCGGGGACCAGGCGCCTCAAATGCGCTTGCTGGCATTCACATCGCCAAACAAGACTCCACGCCGCTCATTATGTTCGTGGGCCAGATCGATCGCAGCATGCGTGAGCGTGAGGCGTTCCAAGAAATGGACTATCGCGCTGTCTTTGGCCAAGCCGCCAAATGGGCCACCGAGATCGACGATGCTGCACGTATCCCTGAAATCGTCTCTCGTGCCTTTCATGTCGCCATGTCAGGGCGTCCTGGACCTGTGGTCATCGCATTGCCTGAAGACATGTTGGTTGAGACTGCCTCGGTTGCACCAGCCCCACGAGTGCTTGCCATCGAAAGCGCACCATCGGTGGCGCAAATGCAAGACTTCTCACAACGCTTGGCACACGCTAAGTCTCCGGTGGCGATTGTCGGTGGACCGCGCTGGAGCTCGGAGGCCGTCTCACAATTTGCTGATTTTGCACAACGTCATCGCCTGCCAGTCACATGCTCCTTTAGACGCCAAATGCTGTTTCCCCATGATCACCCTTGCTACATCGGCGACTTGGGTCTTGGCTTAAATCCAGCGTTGCTGGCACGCTTGCAACAAGCCGATTTGATATTGTTGGTCGGTGGTCGTTTGTCAGAAATCCCAAGCCAGGCTTACACCCTGCTTAACATTCCGGTACCGACTCAAGACTTGATACACGTGCACCCCGATGTCAATGAGTTGGGGCGCGTCTACACCCCCACCGTGGCGATTAACGCGTCCCCCACGGCCTTTGCTGCCGAATTGGCGCGTATGCCCGCGCCCGTTCAATCGCCTTGGGCCAAAGAAACCGAACGCCTGCACGACAGCTACTTGTCTTGGAGTGACCCCAAGGGTGTCACCACGCCAGGTGAGTTACAGATGAGTGGTGTCATGGCGCATTTAAGAGAAGTTTTACCGTCAAACGCCGTCATCACCAATGGCGCTGGTAACTACGCCACTTGGGTGCATCGTTTCCACCGTTTCAACCAGTACGGCACACAACTGGCTCCCACATCGGGCTCGATGGGTTATGGCTTACCCGCCGCGGTTGGTGCCAAGCGCGTGTCACCCAATACGCCGGTGATCTGTTTTGCGGGCGATGGCTGCTTCATGATGCATGGTCAAGAGTTCGCCACGGCTGTTCAATACGACCTGCCAATCGTGGTGCTCATTGTTGACAACGGCATGTATGGGACGATCCGTATGCACCAAGAGAAGTTCTACCCTGGCCGTATTTCTGCCACCCACCTCAAAAACCCTGATTTTGCGGCCTATGCAAAAGCCTTTGGTGGCCATGGCGAACGGGTTGAAAAGACAGCTGATTTTGCAGCCGCTTTCGATCGCGCTGTTAAAAGTAACAAGCCGGCCATTATTCACCTGATCACAGACCCTGAAGCGATCACACCGAGCACCACGATTGCAAAATTGCGTGCGGCGGCTCAATCGAACAACGCTTAATTTAATTTTTCACATCACCTAACAACCGCAATGGAGTCACGCAATGTCAGCAGCAACGTTTAACTGGGAAGACCCACTCTTGCTCGATAGTCAACTCACTGACGATGAGCGGATGGTGCGTGAGGCCGCCTACACCTATTGCCAGGAGAAGCTGGCACCCCGTGTACTACAAGCCTTTCGCCACGAAAAAATGGATGTGTCAATTTTTCCTGAGATGGGTGCATTGGGCCTCTTGGGTGCAACCATCCCAGCCGAATATGGTGGCGCAGACTTAAACTACGTTTGTTATGGCTTGATCGCACGTGAAGTTGAACGCATTGATTCAGGCTATCGCTCAATGATGAGTGTGCAATCATCGCTCGTGATGCTGCCCATCAACGAGTTTGGCAGCGAAGAACAGAAACGCAAGTACCTACCCAAGCTCGCGCGTGGCGAATGGATTGGCTGCTTCGGTTTGACAGAGCCTAACCACGGTTCGGACCCTGCCAACATGGAAACACGGGCTGTTAAAACAGCCGATGGTTACCGATTAACCGGCAACAAAATCTGGATCACCAACTCACCGGTGGCTGACGTCTTCGTGATTTGGGGCAAGTGCGTGGGCGGCGATCATGATGGTCGCATTCGCGGTTTCATCCTTGAAAAAGGCATGAAAGGCTTATCAGCACCTGAAATCCACGGCAAGGTCGGCCTGCGTGCATCGGTGACTGGTGAAATCGTGATGGAAGACGTTGAAGTCAGTGATGATCAAATGCTGCCACACGTGACTGGCTTAAAGGGCCCTTTCACTTGCTTAAATTCTGCGCGCTATGGCATCGCCTGGGGTGCACTCGGCGCTGCTGAGTTCTGCTGGCACACCGCCCGCCAGTACACACTGGACCGTCATCAGTTTGGCCGCCCATTGGCAGCCAACCAGCTGATCCAGAAAAAACTAGCCGATATGCAAACCGAAATCACGCTAGGCCTGCAGGGTTGCTTGCGTTTGGGTCGCATGAAAGACGAAGGCACGGCTGCTGTTGAAATCACATCGATCATGAAGCGTAACTCTTGTGGCAAGTCGCTTGACGTGGCCCGCTTGGCCCGTGACATGCTTGGTGGCAACGGCATCTCGGATGAGTATGGCGTGGCCCGTCACTTGGTGAACTTGGAAGTGGTCAATACGTATGAAGGTACTCACGACGTGCACGCTCTGATTCTGGGCCGTGCGCAGACGGGTATTCAAGCCTTTTTTTAAAACGCGCCATCATCCGATCGCTAATCTCTGATTAGTGTGCGGGGTGGTCGTCGGCAAAAGCCGCGGCTGCCCTGCTTAATCGGTCAGCAACCCCTGCCCACTCGGGCTCTGTCGGTACGTCAACCCATCGAAGTTCAGCAAACCCACCTTGATCTAAATCCCTCAGGCGTGCATAGAGTTCACGGGCGTAACCCGCGGCATCGTCAGGCAAGACACTGATCGATATTCTCTGATTGGTGGCAACGCTTTCAAGAGCAACAACCTCACATTGACGTAATCCCAAGGCCAAATTGCCCGCGTTGTGAGCCAACCACGCCGGCACTTCCTGAACCATCTTTTTAAGCGAGTAAAGCCGTATCGGTGTGTGCGGTGAATAATGCGCTTTGAGCGAACCAGAGACTCGGGGGGCTTGGGCATCGACTCCTCTTAAGGGTTCGCCAAGCACCTGTGCGAGTGCGGCAGCGCTCACGCCACCCGGACGTAAAAGGGCCACACCGTGCCCCAAACTAAAGCGTGAAAGATCAATAATGGTTGACTCAATCCCGACATCGCTGTCACCACCCTCGATGACGGGTAAGCCTGCTCGGACCAAATCAGCGAATTCGTCACGCACGTGCTGCGCACGCGTCGGTGACACGTGACCAAAGCGATTGGCTGAGGGCGCCGCCACACCCGCGAGCTCAGAGCCGCGGGCTTGCGCAAAGGCCGTCAACAATGCCTGGGCCACTGGGTGCGCGGGACAGCGCACACCAATTGTGTCTTGTCCGCCGCTGACAGCCCCCGGCACGGCTTCGTTTCTTTTTAGAATCAGTGTCAAAGGACCCGGCCAAAACGCATCTATCAGGCGCTGTGCCACGGCCTTTGTTTGCTCATCGACACTGACCCATGACCAGAGATCAGCAGCGCGTGCCAGGTGCACAATCACGGGATGATTACTCGGCCTACCCTTGGCTGCATAAATGGCGCGAACGGCTTCGGGGTTGCTGGCGTCAGCGCCCAAGCCGTAGACCGTTTCTGTGGGAAAAGCGACCAGCCCTCCCTGAAGCAGGACATCGACGGCCTGCTCGAGCGCTTGATCAGGTTGGTCTGCTGTCACAACGTTGGCATAGTTGCCAGTGCCGGCAAACGCAATAGGCTCACAACCTCGTTGGCGATTTTGACGGCTTGGCTGATGTCAGATGCTGTGATGTTGATGTGGCCCATTTTTCTGCCACGACGCGCTTGCACTTTGCCATACAGATGTAACGATGTGCCAGGCAATGCCAGGACAGCCTGCCAGTCAGGTTCAACAACGTTATTGTCTGCTGTTGATAACCAGACGTCACCCAATAAATTAAGCATCACCGCAGGGCTAAGCAATCGGGTGTCGCCCAAGGGCAAGCCAGCCATCACGCGAGCCTGCTGCTCGAATTGACTGGTCGAACAGGCGTTGAGCGTGAAGTGACCACTATTGTGCGGTCGTGGAGCCACTTCGTTGACCAACAAGACATTGTCTTTAAGGACAAAAAACTCAACACACATAACCCCGTGATAACCCAAACCCTCTGCAATTCGAGTTGCGGCGCTGATGGCTTCGGTTGTCAGTGCACTGTCTTGACCATCGACGTGCGTGACCGCCAAAATACCGTCGTGATGAACGTTACGCGCCACGGGAAAAACCTGACTATTGCCATCAACATCGCGTGCCAACACCACTGAGAGTTCAGCCTTTAAATCCAGCCGAGCTTCAAGCACACAATTGACCTCACCCATGCTGGCAAACGCCGCAAGCGCCTCTTCACGCGTGGCCACACGATATTGACCCTTGCCGTCATAACCCAAACGGGCCACCTTTAGGATGCCGGGAAAAAGATCTGCTGGGGCGTTTTGAAGGTCAGCTAGCGAGTGCACCGCCACGTAGGGCGCCACAAGCACGCCTTGGGCTTGAATAAAGGCTTTTTCCACGCACCGGTCTTGTACCAACTCGACGGCCCGTGCGCTTGGCGAAACATGCGTTTGTTGAGCCAGCCTCTGAAGGCTGACGGCCGGAACGTTTTCAAATTCGGTGGTGACTGCTAAGCAGTTTCTTGCCAATTCCGCCAATGATTCCTCATCATCGTAATCGGCCAAAACGTGTGCGTCGGCCAAAGCAGCCGTCGGGTTTTGCTCTTCGGGATCAAGCACCATGACGCGGTAGCCCATTGACTGAGCGGCCTGACAGAACATCCGCCCGAGTTGACCACCTCCCAACACACCCAACCACTGCCCAGGCACCACCATCATGTTGGCAAGCGCATGGCACGGGCAGCGCGGGTTTGTGCTGCGCGATACGCAATCAGCTTTTGTCTTAACTTGGTGTCAGTCGTCGCCAAATTCGCCACCGCGTGAAGCGCTGCGTTTGTCGCGCCAGCTTCACCGATTGCAAAAGTCGCCACCGGTATGCCCTTGGGCATCTGCACAATTGAGAGTAAAGAATCCTCCCCGCGCAGGTATTGGCTGGGAACCGGGACACCAAAGACCGGTAACTCGGTCAAGGCTGCCACCATACCAGGCAAGTGTGCCGCTCCACCGGCACCCGCAATGATGGCTCGCAAGCCGCGTTTGGATGCGTCTGCCGCAAAAGCCACCATGTCATGCGGCATGCGGTGTGCTGATATCACTTGCGATTCATAGGCAATGTCAAAGTGTTCGAGGATAGCCACGGCATTGGCCATCACGTCCCAGTCACTCGAAGAGCCCATGATGACAGCCACCAAGGGTTTGGCTTTGGCGGTGGTTTTAGACGCAGATTGGGTTGCAGATTTGGCTTTGGGCTGAACGCGGGTTTTATTTGGCGTCTTGACCAAAGCAGCGGTAACGGTCTTTTTGATAGGCATGATGGATGGCCAACATTCGAAAAGTGTATTTTAACTGTTCACCGCAATGAGTCAGTGTCTGATTGCATCGCAACGTCATGGGCAGTAAAAAACTGCCGACCCAATGGTGAAATCGGCTGATGGGCTTGGCCAAGTTGACCGGTCTTTTTGGCGACCTCACGCAACAAGGTACTGCCATGGCCTTGGCGCCGATAGAGCGAATTGACAAAGATGTATTCCACATCACCATTATCAAAGTAGCGGCAGTACCCAATGGTCGTGTTCTGGTTGCGAATGAGCACGATACCGGGCGAATGCTCAATGATAGGTTCATCCTTCAAGGCGCTGACAGACCTCACGGTATTTGGCCGCCGTCTGCGCGATGACCTCAGCGGGCAATCGAGGGGCTGGGGCCGTCTTATCCCAGTCTTGGGTTTCTAACCAGTCGCGCACGATCTGTTTATCGTAGGACGGCGGACTGATGCCTTCACGCCACTGATCGGCGGGCCAAAATCGCGATGAATCCGGTGTGAGAACCTCATCCATCAGGTGCAAAACACCATCGTTATCTAGACCGAACTCGAATTTGGTGTCTGCAATAATAATGCCGCGACTCAATGCAAAAGCCGCCGCCTCTTCATAAAGTTGCAAGGTGATCTCGCGCAGCTTATGGGCCAAAGGCACGCCGACCGCATGGATGACGTAATCGAAATCCACATTTTCATCATGTTCGCCAACGTCGGCCTTTGCGGCTGGTGTGAAAATGGCAGGCGACAATCGACTGGCCTGCTGCAATCCCGTAGAAAGCGTAACACCACAGAGCGTGCCCGTGGCCTGGTAGTCTTTCCAACCTGATCCGATTAAATAGCCTCTGGCAACGGCCTCGACCATGATAGGCTTCAAGCGCTTAACCACCATTGATCGGCCGCGCACTTGTTCACGTTCTTCGGGACTGACGACAGACTCAGGATCAATGCCTGTACTGTGGTTAGGCAAGACATGGCCAAGGCGGTTCAACCAAAACTCGGTCAACCGCGTCAACACCTCACCTTTACCGCTGATGGGGTCATCAAGAACAACATCGAACGCTGACAACCGGTCTGAGGCGACAATCAAAAGCTTGTCTTGGCCCACCGCATACATATCGCGCACCTTGCCACGCGCGAGCAACGGCAAAGAGGTCAAATTAGACTGATACAACAAAGTCACGTTTATTCTCTTTTTAACTTAGGTCACAACTTGCGACAATTTGCCAGCGGCGTAGTCAGCGGCAATGTCAGACAATGGGCGAGCTTTGATCTTGCTGGCGTTGCCTGCCGTACCAAACTGCTGATATCGGGCCACACAGATGGCTTTGGCAGCGCTGCGAGCGGGTTTCAAATATTCACGTGGGTCAAACTTGCCAGGATTTTCAGCAAAAAAACGGCGAATAGCGCCTGTCATGGCTAAGCGGATGTCGGTGTCGATGTTGATCTTACGTACACCGAACTTGATGGCCTCTTGGATTTCCTCAACGGGCACACCATAGGTTTCTTTCATGTCGCCGCCAAAGGCCCTGATTTCGGCCAACAGGTCTTGCGGCACGCTCGAACTGCCGTGCATGACCAAGTGGGTGTTGGGCAGGCGGGCGTTGATTTCTTTAATGCGTCCGATCGACAAAATGTCACCGGTCGGCTTGCGGGTGAACTTATAGGCACCATGGCTTGTGCCAATCGCGATGGCCAATGCGTCGAGCTGGGTTTGACGCACAAAGTCAGCCGCCTGCTCTGGGTCGGTCAAAAGTTGCTCCATCGTCATCACGCCATCAGCACCGTGGCCATCTTCCTTGTCACCCATCATGGTTTCAAGCGAGCCCAAGCAGCCAAGTTCACCCTCAACGGTCACACCAAGCTTGTGCGCTGTTTGAACCACCTGTCGGGTCACGGCCACGTTGTAGTCGTAGTCAGCCACAGATTTGCCATCTTCCTTAAGCGAACCGTCCATCATCACGCTTGAGAAACCCAAGTCAATGGCGCCTTGGCAGATGGCAGGCGATTGACCATGATCTTGGTGCATCACCACCGGAATATGAGGATAGGACTCAACAGCGGCCTGAATTAGGTGCTTCAAAAACCCCTCTCCAGCGTACTTGCGTGCACCGGCTGACGCTTGCATGATGACTGGACTATCAGTCTCTTCAGCGGCTTCCATAATCGCCTGAACCTGTTCTAGGTTGTTCACGTTAAACGCGGGGATGCCATAACCGTTTTCGGCGGCGTGATCCAAAAGTTGGCGCATGGAAACAAGAGACATGGTCAAAATCCTTCTGCAAGAAAGTGAAATAGGGCTATTGCAGATCATCGCCGCAGGGCAGTCGCTTGGCGTTATGTTTAGCAATGATCGTTTAATTGCTTGCCATTTTACCTGCAACGACCTCGCCTAACCTAAAATGACAACCTAACGAAGCATTTTGGCGTGTACGCCCCACTTTTGTTTTAAATCAACCAACCAGCGATGCCGTGCAGTCCACTGAAAAATTAACTGATCCTCGCCCTAACCCTGATGAATCAACGCTGGTTTATTGGACAGAGAACGATCAGCCCTGCCAAGCCCTCTGGCAATCGTCGCATGGTTGGTCACCGCCTAAGGCATTGCTCTGCGTTGACGAGACGCTGTCGGCTGATCGCGCTTACCGTTTCATCAGCGGCGGCACCGGGCTGGTGTGGCGTGGCGATTTTCAAAATGGCAAGCAATTGCTGGCCGCCTTAAAAAGACGGATTGCCAAACAAAAACCTCCCGCTAGCGATATCGCTTACCCCGAGCGATTTCACTTGGTTCGGCAAGCGCGCAGTCAGCAGGCCCGCCTGCTGGGACTGCTGCTGATTCCTTTGGCAGAAAACTTCCAATTAACGCATCGACGTGCACCCTCAGTTGCAGCGGCCTGTCAGGCAGCTTATTTGGTTGAAGGGCAGCAGGCCTTATCTCGAGCACCTGCCTTGCTCATGCCTTTGACAGCATTGATTGGCGTTGTGAGTGCCTACGAATGGCAGCGCCAAGGCTTGCTTGTGGCCGCGCTCGGCCAACACATTTACCCGCGCCATGGCGTGTTTGCCCCGACACGACACGAATACCTCGATCTGCTGGTTCAGACGGCTCTGCCGACTGGCACGAAAACAGCACTGGATGTTGGGACGGGTACCGGCGTGATTGCAGCGATTCTCGCCAAAAGAGGCATCCCAAAAGTCATCGCCACCGATACGCAATCAGCCGCATTGCAATGTGCAAAAGACAACATGGCCCATCTGGGATTCAGCGCTCAAGTTAAAGTCCTCAAAGCCGATTTGTTTGTGCCTGGCCAATACAACCTGGTGGTCTGCAACCCACCTTGGTTGCCTGGACCCACCAAAACTGCACTAGACGCCGCCGTTTACGATCCAGACAGCCAAATGCTGGTGGGCTTTCTTAGCCAAGTACGGACTCACCTAACACCCCAAGGTCAGGCTTGGTTAATCCTGTCAGATTTCGCAGAACACTTGAAGTTGCGATCGCGTCAAACCCTTTTAGGCTTAATCGAGGCCGGCGGCCTAAAGGTCCTTGCGCGTCATGACATCAAGCCTAGGCACCCCAAATCCACCAAAGTCGACGATCCACTAGCCGATGCACGTGCGCAAGAGGTCACTTCGCTTTGGCAGCTGACTTTGGCCGAAAAGCTTTAACCACTGAATCGACCGTTTCAATATACGGCCCACCGATCAGATCAATGCAATAGGGCACGGCGGCAAAAATACCGGCCGTGACAACCGCGCCCTCTTTGCCCTTGAGCCCCTCTAGAGTTTCAGCAATTGCTTTGGGTTGGCCCGGCAAATTGATAATTAACGCCGCATGGCCTTCAATTTCGCGCAAAGCGCCTACTTGGCGCGACAAAATGGCCGTGGGGACGAATTTCAAGCTGATTTGACGCATCTGCTCCCCGAAACCGGGCATCTCGCGCGTGGCCGCATCAAGCGTTGCCTCAGGCGTCACGTCCCGACGTGAGGGACCCGTGCCGCCCGTGGTTAAGACCAGGTCGCACTTGGCTTGATCAACCAATTCGATAATCGTTTGAGAGATGGTTTGCCGTTCGTCTGCTATCAGTCGTTCTTCAAC
The DNA here is from genome assembly GCA_937888805.1 of uncultured Burkholderiaceae bacterium. Lineage (GTDB taxonomy): Bacteria > Pseudomonadota > Gammaproteobacteria > Burkholderiales > Burkholderiaceae_B > Algicoccus. The sequence goes on along the minus strand of CALBEY010000110.1, from coordinate 12,061 downwards.
CAAAATGGGGTTTTGCACGGCTTTGGCGAGCCATTCACGCAAGGCCGGTACACCCTGATCCTGATAGACGCCCTGTGAGGCTCGGTCTGAAATCGAAACCAGTCCAACTTTGAGGTCTACCAGCTTAGCGGTAACGGACATCTGAAGTCGTTCAAGCGATTCCAGCGAAGGGTTTATTGACATGAACTGTTCCTTAATAAAACAGGTTACTGGGCGCAAATCACTGCCGACAACCCAGAATTTTTGTTAAGTTAAACCGATATTTTTACAACAACTTGAGCGTCATACTGTTTTAGACGTTGACAGAGGGCATGTCAGCACAAACTCTACGCAACAATAACGGAAGGACAAACTTCCTTTAGTTGCGGTGTTTTTATTTGGTTTAAACGAGCAAAATCATGGTAGTTGTTGCATCGCAACATGAACTGCGCTTTAATCGGTTAAATAACCCAAAAGGCAACCGCTGTGAGCGATCAAACCTCCGAGCATTCCCACCCCGTGTCTTTATTGCCCCCAGCAGTTGATGCGGCGCTTGAATACGCCATAGACACTTGGCAACGCAACGTGTTGTATGCCGATGTGATGCGTCAACGGGGCAATCAGTATCAGCGCCACATGTCAAAGCAAGCACCCAATGTGCTGAGCATGAAAGCCGAAGTGGTGTTGGACGGACGCTCTTTAGAAAGACCAGTCAACTACATTCTAACGCGCATCACACCACCAAAATCGATGCCGATTGACCCAATCAAGCGCCCTTTTGTTGTGGTTGACCCGCGAGCCGGTCACGGGCCTGGCATTGCCGGTTTCAAACCAGAGAGCGAGATTGGCGTTGCGCTCGAAGCAGGCCACCCCTGTTACTTCATTGGGTTTTTGCCTCGCCCAGAACCGGATCAAGGCGTGGAGGATGTGGTTTGGGCTGAGACCCGCTTCTTAGAAGAGGTCATCGCCTTACACCCAGAGGCTGAAGGCAAACCCGTGGTCATCGGCAACTGCCAGGCGGGCTGGCAACTCATGATGGCAGCAGCCACCCGGCCAGAACTTTTCGGCCCCATCATTATTGCGGGTGCGCCGCTGTCCTATTGGGCGGGCTGGCGCAACAAAAACCCCATGCGCTACACCGGCGGCATGACGGGTGGATCATGGATGACCACCATGGCCAGTGATCTGGGTGGGGGTTTGTTTGACGGCGCCAATCTGGTTCAAAATTTTGAAAACCTTCATCCCTCGAACACCTACTGGTCTAAGCAATACAACCTTTATGCCAACGTTGACACCGAGGCGAGCCGTTATTTGGGCTTTGAGCGTTGGTGGGGCGGGCACGTCTTTTTGAACGGCAAAGAGATTCAGTACATTGTCGATAACCTCTTTGTGGGCAATAAGCTCTCGACCGCGCGCCTGGTGACCCAAGACGGCTTACGTATTGACTTGCGCAACATTCGTTCACCAATCATTGTTTTTTGTTCAAAGGGTGACAACATCACACCACCACCACAGGCCTTGGGGTGGATCACGGACCTTTACCAAAACGACAAAGAAGTGCTCGCGCACGGACAGACGATTATTTATGCTGTCCATGAAAGCATCGGTCACTTGGGTATTTTTGTGTCAGGCGCCGTGGCCAAAAAAGAGCACCGCGAATTCACTTGCAATATCGATCTGATCGATATGTTGCCACCTGGCATCTACGAAGCCGTGATCCGTGACAAAACCCCAGACACACCGAATGCTGATCTGGCTTATGGTGACTACGTGTTGACGTTTGAACGACGTCACTTGGCTGACATCGAAGCCATTGTTCAACCCCGTGAGGATGATGATCGCCGATTCGCTGCCGTTTCTCGGATCTCGCAAGTTAATCAGGGCCTGTACAAGTCGTTTGTTCAGCCGTGGGTAAAGGCTTTTGCCACACCGCGTTCAACACAGCGTCGGGAACAAACCCACCCACTGCGCATGCATTATGAGGCGGTGTCTGACAAGAACCCTGTGATTGCTGCGCTAGCACCCGTGGCGGTGCAAGTCAAAAACAAACGCCGAAAAGCAGCGGCAGACAACCCATTTGTGCAATTTGAAAAGCAGATTTCAAAATCAATCGAATCGTCCTTAGACCTTTGGGGCGAATGGCGTGATGCCATGATTGAAAACACCTTTATGGCGGTCTATGGCTCGTCTTTGGTGCAAGACATCGCCGGCTTGGGTGCCCGAGAAGGTTCGCCACGCGAGCACCCCGGTGTGTCGCCCGAGCACATTGCCTTTGTTCGTCGTCGCGTCGATGAACTGCGCAAGCTGGTGCAGTGCGGTGGGCTAAGAGAGGCTAGTGTCCGTGTCATGATGTACATCGCGCAAGCGCAAGGCGGCATCGATGAACGCAGCTTTAATCTCATCCGGCAGCTGCGAGCCCAGCAAGAGCATTCCTTAAGCCTAGCGGCTTTCAAAAAATTGGTCCGTGAGCAAGCCATGGTGATGGTTGTTGACCCTGAAGGCGCTATTGACGCCATCCCAGCGCTCTTGAGTCACCACAGCAGCACTGAAATTAAAGCGGCGTTCGAATTTGTAACACGGGTAGCAATGGCTAGCGGCGCGCTTAACGCCGAAGGTAAAAAGCGACTCGCACAAGTAGCCAGGTTTTATGATTTGGCTGCGCAACAGTCGAGTCAAACCAACTCAGTTGATGGCTTAACTTCGGTCAACTTACGTCGAGCGCCAACCACAAACTTATCAAAAGACACTGCCAGCCCTGCGCGTGAGCCTGCACTCACCAAAGTGATCGCTAAGAAGGCGCCGACTAAGAAAGCTGTCGCCAATAAGGTTGTTACTAAAAAGATGCCTGCCAAAACTGTGGCAACTAAAAAAGTATCCAAGTCGGCTGCGAAGACACCGCTTAGACGAGCGAAGAAGGCGATCGTTTGAGCAAACACAGGCACACAACCCCTTAGCTATTAAGGGATGTTGTGTTTGACATGCTGATTCATACCACACAAACGGTATTGGCGTGAATCAGTGCTGTCAAAAAGCCCTAACCCCCGGGGCCCGGGGGTTAGAGCCAAAGGCAATCATGCATGCCTTTGTCACGCTCGTTTTAGTAATGCCTCTACGGCGGGCAAGGTTTGGCCTTCCAAAAACTCTAGGAACGCACCACCACCCGTTGAGATGTAGTCCACGCGGTCACCAATGCCAAACTTGGCGATGGCCGCTAACGTGTCACCACCACCCGCGATAGAAAATCCATCAGAAGAAGCGATGGCTTGGGCAATACCCTTGGTGCCGCCAGCAAACGCCTCAAACTCAAAGACACCGACAGGACCGTTCCAAACAATCGTGCCCGCCTGAGTCAACATTTGAGCCAGTTGCGCCGTACTTTTAGGGCCAATGTCCAAGATCAAGTCATCGGCTTGGACGTCTGCAGCGGCTTTCACCACACCTGGCGCTTGTGCCGAGAACGATTTGGCTACCACCACATCGACTGGAATGGGAACAGCGGCCGAACGTGCTCGCATCTTTTCGATAACAAGCTTGGCCTGGTCGACCTGTTCGGGTTCAGCCAGCGACTGACCGATGGGCATGCCTGAAGCCAACAAAAATGTGTTGGCAATGCCGCCGCCCACGATCAGCTGATCAACCTTATCGGCCAGCGCCAACAAAATAGACAGTTTGGTTGACACTTTAGAGCCGCCCACAATCGCTACCATCGGCCGTTTGGGGTTTTGCAAGGCATGGCTTAAAGCTTCTAACTCTGCGGCCAACAAAGGCCCAGCACAAGCCACAGGCGCCGCCAATGCCAAGGCATGGGTGGTTGCCTCGGCACGGTGAGCCGTTCCAAAAGCGTCATTGACATAAACATCACAAATCGCTGCCATACGCTGAGCCAGTCCTGGGTCGTCTTTTTTCTCACCCACGTTGACACGGCAGTTCTCCAGCAGCACCACTTCGCCAGGGGCCACTGTCACACCGTCAAGCCAGTCTTGAATCAATCGCACCTCTTTGCCCAACAGCACCGATAGACTTTGGGCAACGGGTGCCAAACTGTCCGCAGGGGTCAGTTTCCCTTCTGCGGGTCGGCCGAGGTGCGAGGTCACCATGACGGCGGCACCCGCATTTAATGCCAACTGAATACCGGTTACCGAAGCGCGAATGCGCGTGTCTTCAGCGATCTCACCGGCTTCATTGAACGGGACATTTAAGTCAGCCCGAATAAACACACGCTTGCCTTTTAACTCACCGGCTTGAGCCAAGCCGGTGAGTGTCTTCACAGTCGCTGCCATCGCTTATTTAGCACCCATCAAAGCAACTGTGGTGTCGAGCATTCGGTTACTAAAGCCCCACTCGTTGTCATACCAAGATGACACTTTGACAAGCTTGCCAGAAACCTTGGTCAAGGTTGCATCATAATTACTCGAGGCAGGATTATGATTAAAGTCGATAGAAACAAGCGGATCAGTGTTGTAAGTCAAAATACCTTTTAAAGCCCCTTCTGAGGCTTCTTTCAAGACCGCATTGACTTCGTCAACGGAGGTATCGCGTGAAGCGATAAACGACAAATCAACAATCGACACATTGATGGTCGGCACACGCATGGCGTAGCCGTCAAGCTTACCGTTCAAGGCTGGCAACACCAAACCAACAGCAGCAGCTGCGCCGGTTTTGGTGGGGATCATACTCATGGTTGCTGAACGGGCCCGTCGCAAGTCTTCGTGGTAGACGTCAGTCAAAACCTGATCGTTGGTGTAAGCGTGAATGGTGGTCATCAAGCCGGTTTCAACGCCAATTTTGTCGTGCAATGGCTGAACCAGTGGCGCCAAGCAGTTGGTGGTGCAAGATGCGTTGGAAATCACCGTGTGCTCAGCCTTCAACACACTTTGGTTAACACCGTACACAATCGTGGCATCGACATCGTTGCCTCCAGGCGCTGAAATGATGACTTTTTTGGCGCCGCCCTTCAAGTGTGAAGAGGCTTTTTCTTTGCTGGCGAAAAACCCGGTGCACTCAAGCACCACATCAACACCCATTTCGCCCCAAGGCAGCTCGGCAGGGTTGCGGTTGGCCAAGACGCGAATCTTATCGCCGTTGACCACCATGTGATCACCCTCAACCCCGACAGAGCCGGGAAACTTACCGTGTGCCGTGTCGTATTGGGTCAAGTGCGCATTTGTTTTGGAGTCACCCAAGTCATTAATCGCAACGATTTCGATATCGTGCTTTTTGCCACCTTCGTAATGGGCACGGAGAATGTTCCGACCAATACGACCATAACCATTAATCGCGACGCGAATTGCCATGACACCACTCTCCTTGTTTACGAAATCTTCTTAACGCTATCGACCACCGCTTGGGCGGTTAAACCAAAATGCTTAAACAAAACACCAGCTGGTGCGGATTCACCGTATGTATCAATCCCTACCACGGCGCCGCCCAAACCGACGTATTTGTACCAATAATCAGTCACGCCAGCCTCAACCGCCACGCGTGGCACGCCTTCAGGCAATACCGTGGCTTTGTAGGATGCATCCTGCGTATCGAACACGTCGGTGCATGGCATTGAAACGACGCGAATGGCTATGCCTTCTTCTTCGAGGATGGCCTGAGCCTCCAGCGCGAGCGCCACTTCAGAACCCGTGGCAATCACAATCGCTTTAAAGTTCGGAGCATCCGACAACACATAGCCACCGCGGCCGACCTGCGCCAAGGTGTTTGCATCGCGCGCCACAAACGGCAAGTTTTGACGAGATAGCAACAATGCCGAAGGTCCTCCCGCTCTCACAGTCATGCCCAAGCTAGCGGGCCTAGAAACGGCTGAAGCCCAAGCGGCAGCCGTCTCAACGGTGTCACAGGGTCGCCACACTGACAAATTGGGGATCAATCTCAAGCTCGCCGCATGTTCTACGGACTGATGGGTAGGGCCGTCTTCGCCCAAACCGATGGAGTCATGGGTAAACACATGAACCACGCGAAGCTTCATTAACGCCGCCATGCGAATGGCGTTACGCGAATAATCAGAGAATGTGAGAAAAGTGCCCCCAAATGGCAAAAACCCACCGTGTAACGCCACACCATTCATCATGGCTGCCATGCCAAACTCACGCACACCATAATTGATGTGACGACCATTATTAACGCCACTGTCGTCCGCACGTAAGGCTTCTACGCCTGGCCAATCGGTAAAGTTTGAACCGGTCAAATCTGCTGAACCACCGAGCATTTCGGGCAGCACAGCCGCTAGCGACTCAATCACTTGCTGCGATGCTTTACGTGTGGCAACAGTTTTGGCCTGTCCGTTAATTTGCTGCATCAGGGTATCGATTGCACTTACAAAATTAGCTGGCAAGTCCCCCGTCATACGGCGTTGCAACTCAGCAGCTTCGCTGGGGTACTTGACCTGATACGCTTCAAAAAGATCAGTCCACTGTTTTTGGAGGGCAGCACCAATGGCTCTGCAATCCCAAGCCTCTTTGATGGCGGATGGCACCTCAAAAGCGCCATGCGACCATTTCAGTGCCTCACGAGTGGCTGCGATTTCAGCCTCACCAAGAGGTGCCCCGTGGACTTTGTCAGTCCCAGCCATGGTCGGCGCGCCCTGCCCAATCACTGTTTTACAAACGATCAAAGTCGGACGTTGTTGCGTTTGACCCAAAGCTTTGGCTTGTTCGATTGCCGCACTTACTGCACGGGCATCGTGACCATCAACGTCGCGCACCACGTTCCAACCATAAGCTTCAAAGCGTCGGGCCGTATCGTCTTTAAACCAGTGCTCAACATTACCATCAATAGAGATGCCATTGTCGTCGTAAAGTACAACCAATTTACCGAGACGCAAAGTACCCGCCAAAGAGCAAACTTCGTGAGAAATACCTTCCATCAGGCAGCCATCACCCACAAAAGCATAGGTGTGGTGATCGACCACAGCCAAGCCGTCGCGGTTAAATTGGACGGCAAGCAACGCTTCAGCCAATGCCATACCAACAGCGTTTGACAAGCCTTGGCCAAGCGGACCCGTCGTTGTTTCAACACCGGGCGTAACACCAACTTCAGGGTGACCGGGCGTCTTCGAGTGAAGCTGGCGAAAGGCTTTGAGCTCTTCAATTGAGAGGTCATATCCGCACAAATGCAAGACGCTGTAAACCAGCATGGACGCGTGGCCATTAGACAAAACAAAACGATCACGATTGAGCCAAGCGGGATCAGCCGGGTTATGACGCAAGTGTTGTTTAAAAAGCACCGTGGCCATTTCGGCCATTCCCATGGGGGCCCCAGGGTGGCCAGACTTGGCAAGCTGAACGGCATCCATCGACAATGCGCGAATGGCGTTGGCCATCTGGGTGGTGATTGGAGCTTGATCTGTCATAACCGGACACAACCTTCTTCGAATTGAATGAAATCGCCGAACAGTGACGCAAATCAAACGAACTGTCTGGGAAATTTTGGATTTTAGCACTTGCACTCTCCGCCCTTAAGTCAGCCAAACTTTGGCCTGAGCCGCCAGTCGGTTAACATCTGTCGCTATGAAGACGCCTCGTTTCTTTTGTGAAACCGCACTGACCGCTGGGGCCATACTCGAATTGCCCAAAGCCGTCGCTCACCACATCCGTGTCCGACGACTGAAAGACGGCGAAACCGTGGTTTTGTTCGACGGTTCAGGGCATGAATTCGAAGCATGCATCGCCTTTGACAGCCAAGGGCACTGCACCGCCAAGGTTGGCAAAGCGCAAGACTTTGAACGCGAGTGTTTGGGTCGGATAACCCTCGTACAGGCACTTGTGGGCCAAGAAAAAATGGATTGGGTGATTGAGAAAGCGGTAGAACTCGGTGCCGCCTCGGTAATCGCAGTGCCCAGCACGCGAAGCTTGGTTAAGCTTTCAGAGGAGCGCACCAAAAGAAAAATCACTCACTGGGCGGGCATCGTGCACGCGGCAAGTGAACAATGTGGTCGCAATCACCTAATGAACGTCAGTGCTTCACCGTCCTTAAAAACCACCTTATCCTTGTTAATCGACAGCCCAAAACTGGTTTTCGTCCCCGGGGCGACCCAACGCTTAGACGACCCTGCATTGCTTGCAAAGATCCACAGTGCCAAACAAGTCGCACTCTTTATTGGCCCAGAAGGCGGTTGGGATTCTCGCGAAGTGGAAAATATCGTCGATCAGGGTGGGATCAGCGCTGGGTTGGGTCCACGGGTTTTGCGAACGGAGACAGCTGGCCTTTGTGCCATCGCAACCTTAACCACACAGCTGCGATGGTAACCAACTACTCGCTGGCATCACTCCAGTTACGAACCACACCAGGTATATCATCGGGGTGTCTACCGCTGTGATGTATGCCGTAAATAAAAACCTTGCCTTGGTCAGAGGCATGGGAAACAACATCTTCAAGCACCTGAGTCAATTCAGCCATGTCAACCTCTAACTCAGGGTCTGCAGAATGCAGTTGCTCGAGAAGCAAAACCATCCCGACCTTTTGGTCATCGACTGTGTCGCGCAAACAGTCATAAAGCCCATCGAACCGACTACCAAAAAACTGCGGGTAATCCACGGCTTTAACCACAGCCCTAAAAAAAGCTGATCGATTGCGCGCTTTGCTACAGTCCGCTGTAAACCACAGCATTTCGGCTTCGGTGACAAACTGCTGAAACTCAGCATCATCTTTCGTGGGTTCGTAAGACCCGCCTTTACTTAACAACTTCTGAACTTGCCGACGCGCCTGACTACTCATGGCCAGTACCTGCCTAAAGATGATTCAAGATCCAATGCGCGAATCGTATCCACAAAGACGGGTTGAATCAATCTCAAAATGTGACTAATTTGAAACAGCCCGAAACATTTGTTAATCACACCGCTCCAAACTAGTCTAAGTGATTGGCTTTCACCACCGTTAAGGCCGTCATATTGACAATACGGCGAACCGTGGCACTTGACGTCAAAATATGTACCGGCGCATCAACACCCAGTAAAAACGGACCCACAGCCACATTACCACCTGCCGCAGTCTTCAGTAAGTTGTAAGCTATGTTACCGGCGTCAACATTTGGGCAAATCAATAAGTTGGCGGAGCCTTTCAGCGTCGAATTCGGTAAAACTTTCAGTCTTTGCGCTTCATTCAAAGCGCAATCACCGTGCATCTCACCATCAATCTCAAGTTCTGGCGCCTGTTGGCGAATCAAAGCCAGCGCCAGCTGCATTTTTGATGCAGACGACGAAGAGCCTGACCCAAAATTTGAACGCGACAGAAGGGCTGCTTTGGGCACCAAGTCTAAGCGTCTGAGCTCCTTGGCTGCGGCTATCGTAAACGCAGCAATTTGCTCAGCCGATGGGTTTTCGTTAATGTGGGTATCAACCAATGCCAAGGTGTGGTCTGGCAGCAACAAAATATTCATGGCCGCAAAAGTCGACTCGCCCGGCGCCAAACCAATCATCTGATCGACATAGCGCAAATGGTCACCGTACGAACCCACCGTGCCGCAGATCATGCCATCGGCATCGCCAACATGAACCATCGTGGCACCAATCAGGGTTAAGCGACGGCGCATTTCAACCCGAGCCATTTCTTTGGTCACGCCTTGGCGAGACATTTTTTCCCAATAGATTGTCCAGTACCGGTGGAAACGATCGTCATAATCGGGATTAACCACGTCAACGTCTTGACCAAGCTTAATCCGCAGACCGAGCTTTTCAATGCGATCAGCCAATACCGTTGGACGTCCAACGATAATGGGTGTTGCCAATTTTTCATCAATGACCACCTGTACGGCTCGCAACACACGCTCGTCTTCACCCTCAGTAAACACAATACGCGTCTTGCCTTGCATGCGCACAAACGCCTTGGCTGCCGAGAACACCGGCTTCATGAAAGCACCCGAGTGGTAAACAAACTGCTCTAACTGCTCGAGATACGCCTCAAGGTCAGCGATTGGACGGGTTGCCACACCCTCTTGCATGGCTGCTTTGGCCACCGCGGGCGCAATTCGCGTAATCAGTCGCGGATCAAAAGGTTTGGGGATAAAGTACTCGGGTCCGAAAGCACTTTGACCGCTACCATAGGCTGCCGTGACAACCTCACTTTGCTCTTCTTGCGCCAGTTGGGTGATAGCCAAGACCGCAGCCTTTTCCATCCCACGCGTGATAACCGTGGCGCCAACATCCAGAGCGCCTCTGAAAATATAGGGAAAACAGAGCACGTTATTGACTTGATTGGGATAGTCCGAACGCCCAGTAGCCATCACGATGTCATCTCTCACGGCATGTGCATCCGCTGGCAAAATTTCAGGATTTGGATTGGCCAGCGCCAATATCAAAGGACGCTTGGCCATGACGGCTACCATTTCTGGTTTTAGCACCCCGCCAGCTGATAAGCCCAGAAACACATCCGCACCTTCGATGATGTCAGCCAACTGGCGAGCATCGGTCTTTTGCATGAATCGAGCCTTGTCAGGATCCATCAGCGAAGTGCGACCCTCGTAGACCACACCTTCGATATCCGTGACCCAAATATTTTTGAGAGGCAACCCCATATCAACCATCAAGTCTAAACAAGCCAGCGCTGCCGCACCGGCACCAGACACCACCACTTTGACTTGGTCGAGCGATTTACCCACCACCGCTAAGCCGTTAACAAAAGCAGCGGTCACACAAATGGCAGTGCCATGTTGATCATCGTGAAACACGGGGATATTCATGCGCTTGCGCAATTCACGCTCAACAGTGAAGCACTCGGGCGCCTTAATATCCTCTAAATTGATACCACCAAAGGTCGGCTCTAGACTGGCGATGATCTCAATGAGTTTTTGCGGATCCGATTCGTTGATCTCGATATCAAAGACATCAATGCCCGCAAACTTTTTAAACAAAACCGCTTTGCCCTCCATCACGGGTTTTGAAGCCAGCGCGCCGATATTACCCAGACCCAAGACCGCGCTTCCATTGGTAATCACGCCCACCAAATTGCCCCGTGCGGTGTAACGAAACACGTTGGCTTCGTTAGCCACAATCTCTTCGCAAGCCGCCGCCACACCAGGCGAGTAGGCCAGTGCCAAGTCACGCTGATTGGATAAGGTTTTGGTCGGGGCAATTGAGATTTTGCCAGGACGCCCCTGTTCGTGGTAATCGAGGGCTGACTGACGGAAGTTTTTATCCATGGAAGCCAAGGTTATGTTTTCAGAAAGAAGAGTGAATTCTATCTTGTTTGAATCGGTGGTGACATAAATAGGTTTTGGGGATCCATAACAGCTTTAACTTGCTGGTCGATTGCAACCCAGAGAGCTGTCTCGCTTGACGTCTGAGCCGGGCAGCTAAAGCCCTCGCACGCGGCGGGTACCCGAACGGCACTTTGGTCAAAAGTCGCTGCCACCAGCCACCCCAACGCCCCTGCACTTCCCACCACAACGTTGGCCAAATTGACCGCCGGCTGTCGAGTCAGTGCATCAATCCGAAATATCCCTGGCCACCATTTCTTTGCCAACGATTGATCAACGAGAGGTTCAGCAGACAGCTCAAATAACTTAGGGATTGTTTGCTGCGCCTTCAGCGAGCGCAATGGCTGACTATCGGCTTGACCAAACGCCCCCAAAACTTCAATCGTGCCATCGGCGAACAACCACTCAATCGACACCAATCCCAAATGATCCAAATTCGGTTGCTCACGCCCAATGGTCGCCAACCACTGTGCCAAGTTCTCAGGCGCCCCGTGGTGAGGTTGCGCCAATAAGCCTGCGGCATGCATGCCAGCCAGCGGACAACCCGCCTCGACACGCCAATGGCCTGAATCGCCTAGCGGCATGAGTGAACCCCACGCTGACCCTGCTTGTACCCACAACACTGCGCGCGTATTGTCAGCTTCAGGCAAGGGCAGCCCTTCGAGCGCCATGCACACGTCAAATGTCGCGCACAGGTCACGCGCCTGGCAGACATCATCAAACCGCGCAGGCACAAGCCTTGCATGCTCGGCACCCAAAGGCGCAACCGTGCCTTGGCATGTGCGACGCAGGCGCGCGAGAAACAAAAGCCACCGATCTTCGGTCGCCGACGCACGCCCAAAAAGAAAGTTTCGACGCGAAGGAGAGTCGGACACTACAATTTCC
>CALBEY010000109.1 GCA_937888805.1 uncultured Burkholderiaceae bacterium | reverse complement strand
CTGCTAAAAAAGCACCTGCTAAAAAAGCCGCTGCTAAAAAAGTAGTCGCTAAAAAAGCACCTGCCAAAAAAGCCGCTGCTAAAAAAGTAGTCGCTAAAAAAGCACCTGCCAAAAAAGCTGCCGCTAAAAAAGCACCGGCCAAGAAAGCCGCTGCTAAAAAAGCAGTCGCTAAAAAAGCACCTGCAAAGAAAGCACCCGCAAAAAAGGCTGTAAAAAAAAGTCCTAAAAAACCGGCTGCTAAGAAAGCCGCAGTAAGAAAGCCTGCAACAACTGCGCCTTCAACCGCTGCCGCACCTGGTGCGAAAACAGCGTTGAACCCAGCTGCATCATGGCCTTTCCCAACGGGTGGTCGTCCCTGATCGTTTAAGGGATCGACCGCTTACCGGTCACCGCCCAGCTTATGCTGGGCGGTTTTTTTTTGCATGAAAATTTCATACGGACATTTTGCTCATGATCGTGCGACAATGACGCCATTAGATGACTTTTAACGGTGCGTTGGCCTCAATGTCTGGTGATATTTTGCAATTCCTGATCGAGATTGGTTTCACAATCTTAGGGGCTGCCTTTCTAGCCAGGTGCTGGTTACACGCGATTCGGTTTCATCCGTTTAACCCGTTTTCGCAGCTTATTTTTAGGTCGACAGAGTGGCTATCGAAACCACTGCGTGCTGTCTTACCTTCAGGCAAATCGATCGATTACGCCAGCCTTTTTGGGGCATATTTGATTGCCGTGGTTTATCTGTTTTCGCTTTGGATAATCGCAACACGTGCCTTGCCACCCACTGAACTGATTGTGCCGGGGTTAATGGCTGCCTTGGTCACGCTAGGCCGGTGGTTACTGAACCTCATCATTTGGTTGACGCTGATTCAAGCGGTACTGTCTTGGATCAATCCATTGGCTCCCATGATGCCGGTCCTGCGAACGCTCACAGCCCCGTTACTCGAACCCATTCGTCGCATTCTGCCAAACTTCAGTGGATTTGATTTCTCGCCACTGGTACTTCTGATCTTGGCGCAAATTGCCATGATGGTGCTTAGCCGAATCAACTTTACGTTATTTGGCGTTTAGCTGCGCCAGTATGAGGCTAGCGCCAAAGGTAATCAGCTTCGGTTAACGAGCCCCGGACATAGGCGCGACGCGCGTCACACCGGTCCCGCTAATCAATTGCACACGCTGACCGACTGTTATTGGCTCATCCGCCTCTTGGGCAATGACGCGGGTTTCACCATTATCTAATCGGACGGTGATTTCTAGTCCGTCACTTTTGCCCACGCCTTCCTCGACCTTATTACCCACGAGTGCACCTAAGATGGCACCGCCAACAATGGCCAAATCTCGTCCAACGCCACCACCCACAGCACTGCCCGCCACACCGCCCAAGGCACCACCTGCGACCATACCAGCACCCGATGTCTTGTCTTGTTGAATCACGATCGAACGCACATTGGTGACCGTGCCGTTGCGAACAATCTGTTCAGACTGGGCTTGGCTGTAGGTATAGACCTTGGAAGACGCGCTTGGCGTGCTGCATCCAGATAAGCCGATGGCTAACAATACCAACACACCAGAAATCGCATTTTGACGGGCACCCAACTTGAGTACGCCTGTTGAAGATTTGTTCATGGTCATTGGTCCAATCAATGAAAAGGGTTTTAATCTATCTTACAACGTGACGCCGTAAGTGCTTCGCATGAGTGTGCCAATTTCAGCCAATGATGGGTTGTGATTCTGTGGGCCACGAGAAGCAATCTTTAGGGAACCCATCACATTGCCCAGCATGCACGCCTTTTCCCATGACCAGCCTTGGGTCAAGCCATGTAAAAGACCAGCCCGATGGGCATCACCACAGCCTGTCGGATCAACCACAGCGGTGGGATTGATCGGCGCAATGTCAATGGCTTGGCCAGCCAAGTAGAGGGTGGCACCTTCAGCACCGCGGGTCACCACCACCGCATCGAGATCCTCGGCCAGACTTTGTGGTGTACGTCCCGTGCGCTCTTCAACCACGCTGGCTTCGTAGTCATTAAAAGCCAATGCTCGCGCTTTACCAAAGACTGACAATAAATCGGGGCCGTCAAACAATGGCATCGCCTGACCCAAATCAAAGATAAATGGAATGCCAGCCTTCGACAAACGGTCAACATGTGCCAACATGCCAGCCTTTGAATCGGGCGCGACAATGGCCCAAGCAGCACCTTGTGATGTGGCATCATTATCGGCAGACCGATCCATGGCACCAGGATGAAACGCCGTGATCTGATTGTCATCAAGGTCCGTTGTGATAAAGCATTGCGCCGTAAACATATCGGGTATCAGGCGGATGTGTTCAGTAGGAATCCCAAGGCGTTTGAAGCGCTCAAGATAATCACCAGCATCTTGACCAACAGTGGCAACTGGCACAGGTTGGCCGCCCAACAGCTTTAGGTTGTAAGCTATATTGCCTGCGCAGCCACCAAACTCTTTACGCATAGTCGGCACCAAGAAAGACACGCTCAGCGCATGAATACGATCTGGCAAGATGTGCTCTTTAAATCGCCCTTCGAAGACCGCAATTGTGTCAAACGCCACTGAGCCGCATATCAAAACTTGTGAAGACATATTTTTTACCCGGCAAACGGGCTCCTATGGAAAAAACTTTTCAACTTCAAAACCACTAATGGGGGAACCCTTGACCTGCATTGGTATTTCAAGACTGGCTTCTTGCTGCGCGCCAAATGGTCGCGCCAACAAGTCCGCCGGCAAATACGCTGATGGTGCAAGCGCGCGTCGAATCACCACTGTGCCCGAAGCGTCTGAAAACACAACCATCAAACTCGGCCAAGGCTGCGCCCGGTCAAACCGATTTTGCAAGGTCAGACGCAAAACGTAATCATGCACACGCGCCTCGGCCACAGATTGATTGGTGGCCAATTGCAAAGAAGATCCCACCACAAAAATCCGTTCAATTCGACGCACGTAACCCACCTCACAACCCAACGGTTGGCAGGCTCGTTCAAGAAGTGGTCGCAAAGTCGGTACGCTACTGGCAACATCATCGCGGTAAACGTATAGCAATTGCCCCAATAAAACCAAGGACAGCACCACTGCGCCCGACAACCAAACCAGGGCCCTTGAGGGCGACTCTGGTTCCTCGTCTTCCATGAAATCAGGTACCGATCGACCAAATGCCGACGGATCATCACCACGAAGGCGCGCCTCGCCCACGATCTTGACAGCAGGCTCGGCCTGACTTGGTGCCGGTAAGTCAGGTGTGCCCGACATGACTGACGCTTCAGTGAGTGATTTAAAAACAGGTTCAGATCGACCGGACACTGGTGCTGAAGGGTAAGTCGCTAGTGATGGTTCTGTGGACTCAGTGGGCGCTGTGGACTGCGCTGAGGGGGCTGACTTAGATCCCCAGTCTGGCAGGGTGGGTGCACGGCGTTGCGCCACCATTCGAAAAACTTGCGGTGTTGCAGGGGCGGCGGCAGCGATCGGTACCGTATCCCGTGTGGGCTCTGGTTCGGATTTTGATTCAGGCTCTGCGGTAACCGTTGCTTGCTCACCAACTTTTTGAGTCAACGTCGGCAAACTGTCTTGCAAGCATTCAAAGCCATCAAACACATGTGAGCATTGCCCACACCGCACCAAACCATCGTGCAGTCGCAACAGATCAGCGGTCACGGCAAAACCGCTATCGCACTTTGGGCAGCGTGTCACCAAACTCACCGTGATTGCTCGCTGGGCCGTTGGCCTGCCAAACACACCCAACCGTCAAGCGACTGATAGATGCAAAGTGCAACCCATGGTTGATAGAAAGCCGCGACTTCTTCGGCTTGACGCTCTAGGACGCCAGAAATGACCAAAAAACCACCTGGCTTGACACGCTGGCTGAGCATTGGCGCCAACACCTTCAAGGGATTCGACAAAATATTAGCCACCACGACGTCAAACTGCCCGTCGGGCAATGCATGCGTTAAGCCCGCATTCAATGTCACTTGGTTGACCGTCGCATTGTATTGGGTGGACTCAACAGCCTGTTCATCAATGTCGATAGCCCAAGTTTCACCAGCGCCCAGAAGACGAGCGGCGATCGCTAAGATACCTGAACCACAGCCGTAATCCAACACCGTCGCGTTCACCGGCAACTCACTGGAGAGCCAGCGCAAACAAACATGGGTGGTGGGATGACTACCCGTGCCAAACGCCAAGCCAGGATCCAGTGCTAGGGTGATACGGTCAGTGACCGGTAAATCTTCTTGATGCCAGCTTGGCACAATGAGCAGTCGATCACCCACGGGTATGGGACCGAACTGCGATTGCGTCAAACGCACCCAGTCTTCGTCGGGCACTTCTCTAACTTGCCACGTGGTGTCCAAATCAAAAGACACTTGTTGCTGTGCTTGAAGCATCACCTGCTGGGGATCAACACCCTCAGCCAGCAAAGCCAACACGCGGTTGGTCTGCCAGCCTTGCGGCGAAGCCTCGCTACCAGGCTCACCAAATATCGGCTGCTCTCCAGGGGTATCAAGGTCAGCATCCTCAACCGAGGCGCACAACGCACCGGCTTGAAGCAAGGCGTCGGTGACCGAATCAGCCTGTTCACCAGGGCAATACAGAACCAGTTCACGCATGACGCTTGCCTCCAACCCCGAGGGCCTCAATGACCCGAACAACCCCATCAATCACAATCAGGCGCGCTCTGCCAATTTGTGCTCAAGATAGTGAATGCTGGTACCCCCTTCCACGAATCGAGCATCAACCATCAACTCGCGATGCAAAGCAACGTTGGTGCTGATGCCCTCAATGACAATTTCTGATAAAGCGGTTCTCATGCGGGCAAGGGCTTGCTCGCGTGTGTCGCCATAGGTAATGACTTTGGCAATCATGGAGTCGTAATAAGGCGGTACAAAGTAGCCGTTAAAAGCGTGCGAATCAATCCTCACACCGGGACCACCGGGCATATGCCAATTGGTAATTCGACCCGGGCTGGGCACAAATTTAAACGCATCTTCAGCATTGATCCGGCATTCAATCGCATGACCACGAAATTCGATCTCGCGTTGCTTTAATGTGAAGGCCTCACCAGCGGCAATGCGAATCTGCTGCTGTACCAAATCAATACCAGTGATCAACTCAGTAACCGGGTGTTCAACCTGAATGCGGGTATTCATTTCGATGAAGTAAAACTCACCGTTTTCAAAAAGAAACTCAAACGTGCCGGCACCACGATAACCAATTTTGCGGCAGGCCTCGGCGCATCGCTCACCGATTTTCTCGATCAGCTTACGGGGTATACCAGGCGCGGGAGCCTCTTCAATCACCTTTTGATGGCGACGTTGCATGGAGCAGTCACGCTCCCCGAGCCAAACCGCTTGCTTGCCACCGTCAGCCAAAACCTGAATCTCCACATGGCGAGGGTTTTCAAGAAACTTCTCCATGTAGACTTCAGGGTTGTTAAATGCCGCACCGGCTTCTGTTTTGGTCATGGTGACCGCGCTCAGTAACGCAGCCTCGGTGTGAACCACACGCATGCCGCGTCCGCCGCCACCGCCTGCGGCCTTAATGATGACGGGGTAACCCACCTCACGCGCGGTTTGAATGATCACTTGTGGATCATCAGGCAACGCACCCTCGGAACCGGGCACCACCGGCACACCCGAGGCGATCATGGCTTGCTTGGCGCTGACTTTGTCACCCATTAAACGAATGGATTCCGAGCGTGGCCCAATAAACACAAAGCCACTTTT
This sequence comes from uncultured Burkholderiaceae bacterium, assembly GCA_937888805.1. GTDB lineage: Bacteria > Pseudomonadota > Gammaproteobacteria > Burkholderiales > Burkholderiaceae_B > Algicoccus. Next base: position 68,130 of record CALBEY010000109.1, on the reverse strand, counting down.
TTCGACCCGCTCAGCGAAATCGGCATTCTCAGACAAAAACCCGTAACCGGGATGAATGGCTTGAGCGTCAGTTACTTCAGCAGCGGAAATAATCGCCGGCATGTTCAAGTAACTGTCTTTTGAAGGCGCTGGACCAATACAAACCGATTCATCAGCCAGACGAACGTATTTTGCATCACGATCGGCTTCGGAATGAACCACCACCGTTTTGACGCCCAACTCACGGCAAGCGCGCTGGATGCGCAACGCGATTTCGCCTCGATTGGCGATCAGAATTTTTTCAAACATGGTTACACAATCACAAACAAGGGCTGTCCGTACTCGACCGGCTCGCCGTTGTTGACTAGGATCTCTTTCACGACACCAGCCTTATCGGCTTCAATCTCGTTTAAGAGCTTCATGGCCTCGATGATACAGAGCGGTTGGCCTTGTTCCACCGTTTGACCGACTTCAACAAAAACCGCCGAACCGGGACTTGGCGAGCGGTAAAACGTACCAACCATGGGCGATTTAACCGTATCGGCCTCTAGCGCAATTGGCGCTGCCGGCGCTGCCGAAGCTGACGCGGCCGCTGTCTCAGTGGCGACGGGTGCGGGAGCGGCATACACAGGCGCAGGCGGCGCTGCGTAGGCAACGGGTGCACTTGATTTGACGATTTTGACTTTGTCCTCGCCCTCGGTAATTTCGAGTTCGGCGATGTCAGACTCTGCGACCAAATCAATCAGTGTTTTGAGCTTACGTAAATCCATGATGAATCTTCCCAGAGGGTCAGTTAACTAGAGCAAATAAAATCATTTGTGCTGATGGTTGCCGTTTAAAGTTTTGGCAATAGTGGTTGCTTGAGCGCAAACAGCAAGGCGGCATGATAACCCTCAGCACCCAAACCAGCGACCACACCCACAGCGACTGACGACAAATACGAATGATGGCGAAAGGCTTCTCGGCGATAGACATTTGAAAGATGGACCTCCACAAACGGCAAAGCGACACCAGCCAAGGCATCCCGAATGGCAACGCTGGTATGGGTATAAGCACCAGCATTAATCAAAATGAAAGTGGTGCCATCACTGAGCGCCTGCTGAATTCGATCAACCAAGGCGCCTTCCGAATTGCTTTGAAATGACGACAATTCGGCACCCTGTGACTGCGCTGCCGCCGACAACTCGGCATCAAGCTGTGCCAACGTCTGTGTGCCATAGATGGCTGGCTCTCTGCGCCCCAATAGGTTGAGGTTTGGGCCGTGTAAAACCAAAATGTGATGTGCCATGGTGATCGTTCACTCGTCCAGACGATTTGGTTCATCATAGCGCATCGAAACCCCTGCTAGAGCGCCTAATGTGCCTATCTATCATCTATTTGTTGTTATTTTTGCAGTTAAATAGTCGAACCGCTTACCAGTTGCGCTACTTGTGCGCCTAGCGAGTCAGGGTCAACGGGTCCAAGAATCACCGGTCCTAGGTCGCCCTGAGCACGGACCAAGACCGTGAACGGCAACCCACCGGCCACATTACCCAATGCCCGGACCAGACCAAGCCCGCCATACCCCGCCACAAAAATCGGGTAGGACACAGGTACTTTTTTGACGAATTCGGTCACGTTTGAGGCCGTATCAATAGCAATCCCCAAAAACTGTGCGCCCGGGTGTTGCTGCGCCAAGCGATTCAAATCGGGCATTTCTTTGACGCAAGGCGGGCACCATGTGGCCCAAAAATTAATCACCAGCGCACGCCCTCGCCACTGCGCCATACGCTGTTCTTCACCCGCCATATTTGGTAAAGCAGTCGCAAAAAATGACTCAATACCTGGCGTCGTTGCAGTCTCTGAGCGAATGGCCCGGTTGGCTTGGGGCGCCCGTCGTGAGCTCTGTTGCCAGCCAAAGTAGCCAACGCTACCCATGGCCGCTAAGCCCAAGGCACCAATAATTGCGGTTCTTCTCTTCATGACCTAATCATAGCGCCGCAAAGCCAAATATGACGAACTAACCATCTACAATGTTGACCAAGCGGTTGGTCATTGATTGTTTAAATGCGCCCATTTTGCGCAAAAAGGAATTGAATTTTATGCACCTGCACATCCTTGGCATCTGCGGCACCTTTATGGGCGGCCTCGCCCTGATTGCGAGAGCGGCGGGTCACCGAGTGACGGGTTGCGACCAAGGCGTGTATCCGCCCATGAGCACGCAGCTTGAAGAACAGGGCATTGACCTCATCGAAGGGTTTGGCGCTGAACAACTGGCGCTCAAACCCGATTTGTATGTGATCGGCAACGTCGTGAGTCGCGGCAACCCCTTGATGGAAGCCATCCTCAATCAAAACGCTGCGTTCATTTCAGGGCCTCAGTGGCTGGGTCAAACAATCCTTAAAGACCAACACGTCCTGGCCGTGGCCGGCACCCACGGCAAAACCACCACGAGCGCCATGCTGGCTTGGATTCTGCAACAAACAGACCAACAGCCCAATTTTTTGATTGGTGGGATTGCCCCCGGGCTTGGTGTGTCCGCTCGATATGAGCCAAACAACAAACTTTTTGTGATCGAAGCCGACGAGTACGACACCGCTTTTTTTGATAAGCGATCCAAATTTGTGCATTACCGCGCACGAACGGCCATCCTTAATAACTTAGAGTACGACCACGCCGACATCTTCCCTGACCTTGGCGCCATCGAAACACAATTCCACCATCTGGTTCGAACTGTGCCCGCGCTCGGTCAAATTGTCATGCCAGTCGGTGAACCCGCGCTTGAACGAGTCATCGAACGTGGGTGTTGGACCCCAGTGGAGCGCACAGGTCATGCCGACGGCTGGCATCAACAAGAAACCGACAGCACTCAAAAACCCATGATCTTCCGCGGGACACAAGCCGTGGGCGCCCTGCAATGGTCGCTCACTGGCGCTCACAACACCCAAAACGCACTGGCTGCATTAGCTGCCGCGCATCATGTGGGCGTCGCGCCGAGCGACGCGCTAGACGCTTTGAATCAATTTGAAGGTGTTAAACGACGCATGGAAGTGCGCGGCACGGTCAACAACATTACCGTTTTTGATGACTTTGCCCACCACCCGACAGCCATTGAAACAACGCTGCAAGGGTTACGTAACAGCAACCCCAGCGCTCGCATCATCGCCGTGCTTGAACCCCGCTCAAACACCATGAAACTTGGCGCCATGGCCTCACGACTACCGGCCTCACTAGACTGCGCAGATCTGGTGTTTTGTTATGCGCCCGACCAAGGCAAACACGCCCTCGGTTGGAATGCCCGCGACGTTTTTGCCCCATTAAGCGACAGCGGCAAACCTGTGCAAATCGTTGATGCCATCGACACCTTGGTCGTGGCGATTGCACAAGCCGCAAAATCAGGCGACCAAATCGTCATCATGAGTAACGGGGGTTTTGGTGGTGTCCACGACAAGCTTTTGGCCGCAATTAGGCTAGGCCCGTGATGATTCTTTATTTGCATGGCTTTCGATCAGCTCCCACGTCGTTTAAAGCGCAATTGATGGCGCAAGCGGTTTCAAATGCGGCCTCAAACCCAGACCTAAGCCAGCATTGGGCCTGCCCAGCATTGCCGGCTAGCCCCGCACTGGCGCTTGAATTGGCGCTTAAACAAGCGCAACAACTGGCCGCAAAAGCGCAACGCCCCATTGCGGCGCTCACCATCATCGGCTCTTCGCTAGGCGGCTTTTACGCGACGGCGTTGGCCGAACGCTTGGGCTGCAAAGCCGTGTTGCTAAACCCGGCGGTTCATGCGCCGCGAGATTTGGCCACCCAAGTCGGCACTCACCAGCAATACCACAGTAACGAGCCATTTGATTTTTTACCAACCTACGTCGATGAATTACAACGCATGGCCCCAAGTCAAATTACCATGCCCCATCGTTACCTTCTGATTGCGGCAACTGGGGACGAAATCCTTGATTGGCGGGAAATGCGCGATTTCTTTGCGGGCAGTGCTCAAATCATTGTTCAAGGCAGCGACCACGGGCTGTCAGACTTTGCGACTCACATCCCAGCGGTCTTGTCGTTTGCAACCGCTGAGCTTTCAACACCACAGGTTAAATGAATGTTTGTTTTGTTTGAAGAAAGCGGCAGCTTTAAAGCAGCCCTCATAAAAACCGAAAGCGACACCAGCTTACAAATTGAGTCAAGCTCTGGCAAACGCAGCAAAATAAAACGCAGCGACTGCGTCTTTACCTTTAGCAGCCCTGATCCCGAGACACTCCTTACGCAAGCCCCAGCCTTGGCACAGGACATCGAACCGGCGTTTTTGTGGGAGGTTGCCCCACAAGAAGAGTTTGACGTTCAAACGCTGGCCTGCGAGTACTTTGGCCATGAACCCAGTGCTTTGGAAAAAGCCACACTACTTTGGCGCTTACACGAGTCGCCGATTTACTTTCATCGTCGTGGCAAAGGCAAGTACCGGCCCGCGCCACCAGAGATCTTAGAGGCCGCCCTCGCTGCTCAAGCGAAAAAACAAAAAGCGCTCGATCTTCAGGCCGGTTGGGCACAAACCATGGTCGACGGACAACTGCCTGAAGAGATTGTGGCGCTCGCCACTGCCCTCATCACCCGACCTGATAAAAATAGCGCCGCCTTCAAAGCCCTCACCCTAGCCTGTGAGCAGTCGCGAGAAACACCTGAGCAGTTGCTGCTTCGCTGTGGTGCCTGGCCCCATGAGCTGGCGCTGCATAGGGCCAGGTTCCTTGGGTCTCACTTTCCAAAAGGCACCGGTTTTAATGACATTGACCCTTTGGTCGCGCATGACGACTTGCCCTTGGCAGACGTCACAGCCTATTCCGTTGATGACATCAGCACCACGGAAATCGACGACGCCCTATCGGTGACAACATTGGAAGACGGCTGGCTTTGTGTTGGTATTCATGTGGCCGCACCCGCTCTGGGCGTGACCCGCGACAGTACGCTTGATCAATGGGCGCGGGCACGCCTATCAACGGTTTACATGCCTGGCGAGAAAATCCCCATGCAACCTGATGCGGTGATTGATCACTACTCGCTAACAGCCGGCAATGCCGTGCCTGCTCTGTCACTTTACGTTCAAGCCCATCCCGACACCGGTGAAATCCGACATTTTGAAACCCGCATCGAACGCCTGTCGGTCACAAATAACCTACGCCACAACGAACTCGACGCGCACATGTCCATTGAGGCACTTGACGATCCCACCCAAGAGCTGCCGTATGACACCTGGGTTCGTCCGCTGTGGCGCTTATCCAAAGCCCTGTCAGCCAAACGCGATGAACGCCGCGGCAAACCGGAATTCAACCAGCGGGTGGATTACAACTTTTATCTTGATGGCCCAGCCGACGACCCGCTTACCCCGATTCGCATTGAACCTCGAATGCGCGACGCACCTTTGGACCGCATTGTGGCCGAATACATGATTTTGGCCAATCGGCTGTGGGCCGAACAATTGGCCAGTCACCAAATAACCGGTATTTTTAGGTCACAGCAAGCCGGTCGCGTGCGTATGAGCACCTACCCTGGACCACACGAAGCCATCGGTGTGGATTACTACGCGTGGTGCACCTCGCCATTGCGCCGTTACGTTGATTTGGTCAATCAACGCCAGCTGATCGCTATTGCCCAACATGGGGTATCGGCGGCATTGGTCGCCCCGTATCAACCCAAAGACGATGATTTGTTTGCTGTGGTTTCCGCCTTTGAAGGGCAATACGCCATTTGGTCTGATTTTCAGCGACAAATGGAGCGCTTCTGGTGTTTGCGTTGGCTGCAACAAAACCAAATCACCCAGTGCCAAGGCACGCTCATTCGGGACGATCTCATACGATTGACCGATATTCCCTTGGTTCTCAATGTGGCGGGGCTGCCAGAGCTGCAAAGAGGCGCCACAGTCACACTAACGCTTAGTGACTTTGATGAACTGGGGCTAACGGTTGTGGCGCATTTTGAGAGCGCAAGCGACTAGAATTTGACGGCATATCCAGTTAATGTAGCCTTTTGCTTCACCCCCTTACCGGTGCCATGACACACACCTTCCCAGCGATCGCCTGCTTGCAATGGTTTGCCGCCCCTCGGCAACACTATTTGCGCTGGGGCATTGCGTTGTCGCTTTGCGTGCATGCCGCTTTTATGATCTGGCGCCCAAGCGTAGAGGTCCAGCCCAAGCCAAGCCTACCCAACCTTGAGGTGGTATTGGTCAATGCATTTTCTGAGCAAGCACCACTGGCCCCACAACTGATTGCCCAAGAAAACCTCGAAGGCGGTGGTGATCAATCACAACGCATGGCCAGTAACCCAAGCCCGCGTGTGGGTGAAGCTGCCGAAGACCTATCCTTGGTTGAACTCAGTCAACAACGTCAACAGCGCGAAGCTCAGCAAGCGCAGCTTCTTAAACAGCTCGAAAGCGCTTGGGCTGTCCTACCCGATCAACTTGCATCAGAAATCAATGACCAAGAGCCCACGATTGGCCCAGATCAAGTTGATCAAAGAGCTCTCGAGCGCAATGCTCGTCTGGCTGCCATTCGAGACCAAGTCGAGCAACTCAACAGTCGCCCGCGCAAATATTTTGATGCGCCATCGGCTATCGCCAACCCCTTTGCCGCTTATGTGGATGCCTGGCGTACCCGCGTTGAGCAGACCGGTAGCCAGCACTACCCGAGCGCTGGCGGTCAACGCCCGGTCGGCAAACTGCAAGCCACCGTCATCATTAACGCCAAAGGCCAAGTCATTGCCGTCGAAATTGATCGGCCGGCTGCTGACCCACGCCTAAACCAAGCGGTCAGACGAATCATCGAGCTGGCCAAACCCTTTGCGCCTTTTCCAACAGCGCTGGCGAAAAAAGCCGATCAGTTGGTCATCACGCGAACCTGGGTCTTTACCCCAGGCTCAATCACCACTGGGTTGCCATGAGCAATACAAACACGATTAAGGCCTCTTTCGCTGTGATTGGCCATCCTGTTGACCACAGCCGGTCACCAGCCATTCACAGTGCTTTTGCCCAACAAACGGGCATCACCTTGCAATACGATCGTCTGGATGCAGCACCAGCATCATTTGAGACGACTGTCGCCGATTTCTTTGCAAACGGCGGTCAGGGCCTTAACGTGACAGTCCCATTCAAAGAGCGCGCTTGGCAGCTCGCCCAAGCCAACTTAAGCACACGGGCGCTACTCGCAGGCGCGGTCAACACACTTTGGTCTTCAGCGAGCGAATTGCATGGTTGCAACACTGATGGTGTGGGCTTGGTGAGGGACCTGCAACGGCTAGCGTTGCTTGGCACGGCACCATGCGTCTTGTTACTAGGCGCCGGGGGTGCCGCCAAAGGCGTTATTGGTCCCCTGCTTGATGCCGCATGTGAACATTTGCACGTCGCCAATCGCACCGCGGCACGCGCCCAAGATCTCCGCCAAGCCTGGCTCGCCCAACGCCCAGACGATCAAGTAAGACTATCAGCGAGCGGCTTCACAGACCTGCCCAACATGTCTTGGGATTTGGTGATTAACGCCACGGCCAGTAGCCTTCAGGGTGAGGCACCTGAGCTGCCTGAAGGCGTGTATCGCGAGCACACCCGAGCCTATGACATGATGTATGGCTCGACCCCTACCGCCTTTCTCCAACAAGCGCAAGCGCACGGGGTCACCCAATCGGCTGATGGTCTGGGCATGCTCGTTGAACAGGCGGCAGAAAGTTTTTGGATCTGGCATGGCGTTTTACCAACAACAACCCCAGTGGTTGAAGCAATACGTCGCCAGATGCAGGAGGCTGTCCGGTAAACTGTTTCTCATGTCCACTGCTCGCAACTACCTCGCCCGCGAAATTTATCGCTCGACCTTGGTCGTGATGTTAGCTTTGATGGGTTTGTTTTCTTTTTTTACATTGGTCGATCAACTTGATACGGTCAATGACCGGTTCCCACTGAGTGCGCTTTTTTTCATTGAAGCGCTAGCGCTACCGACTCGACTCTACGACCTGCTACCCGTTGGCCTTTTGATTGGCTCTATCGTGGCACTAGCCGGTCTTGCACAACGCAATGAGCTGGTGATTTTGCGGGTGTCTGGTGTGGGCGCTATTCGCTTGCTTGGGATGCTCTGGGCGCTAGCAATACCCGTAATGGTTTTAGCCGTCGTTTTATCTGAGTTTGTCACCCCTGCGGCCGAAATTCGTTACAGCGAAGCCAACATGGTCTTGCGCGGGAAAGTACAGGGCGGAAGATTGGTCAGTGGTTACTGGTTTAAAGAACCGTCCGAGAGTGGTGGATCACGGGTCATTAATGTGGGCAAATTATTGAGTTCCGGTGAAGTCGCTGATATCTACATCTACGAGCTAGACACCAATGAATCACTTTCCTTTTTAAGGCAAGCCAAGCTTGGGACGTTTGAAGGCGGCCAAATGGTTTTATCCGGGGTCACCGACACGATCGTGCCAGAGGGTGCCGTTGGTGCTTTGGCAGACGGACAGCGGCCCTCAAAAGCGCTTATCACCGTGCGCGAAGAGCCTGAGAAACGCATGCAAACCTCGCTCACCCCAGGGCGTATTGCCGCCAAGATTGCCACACCCGAACGCATGTCGCTCGTTGCCCTGTGGGATTACATCGGTTACTTACGAAGCAATCAACTCGACGCCGATCGACAAATCATCGCCGTCTGGCGCAAACTTGCTTATCCCTTTACTTTGATTGTGATGCTCACCATCGCTGCGCCCATCAGCTACATGCAAACACGTGCGGGCGGTGTTGGTGCCAAAATGTTTATCGGCATCTTGGTGGGCACAAGCTTTTTTATGATCAGCCAACTCACGCTAAACGTGGGTACGCTTTACCGATGGCCTCCCGTTGTGACCGCACTACTGCCGAGCACCATCGTCTTTTTACTGGCGCTTGGTACCGTTTTATTGATGGAGCGCCGGCGCGGCCCAAAAGAGCAAAGGCCTACAGAACTGCAAGCTGAGAAATCAACCGCATGAAAGATCCTGACATCTGGATGATTGGCGACATACAGGGCTGTTGCGATTCGTTCGACGCGTTAATCAACCACCCCGAGATTGTTGAGAATCCAAATGCTCAGTTCTGGCTAGCCGGTGATTTGGTCAACCGCGGCTCACAATCACTACACACCTTGCGCCGCTTGATGACCATGGATGACAAAACGGTCGTGCTCTTGGGTAACCATGACTTGCATCTATTGGCCGTGGCCGCGGGCGTGCGTGCCCCCAATAAACACGACACCCTACACGAGATACTGACGGCTCCAGATGCGGGCGACATCATCGATTGGGTTCGTCACAGAAAACTCGCTCACTTCGAGCATGATCACCTGTTGGTTCACGCTGGCGTTTTACCCAAGTGGACCGTCAAAAAAACCTTATCGCTGGCCCACGAAGTTCAAGAGCAGTTGCGCGGCAAGCAATGGCAAAAGGCAATCCACAAAATGTACGGCAATGAGCCCGTGCAGTGGAAAGAACAACACAAGGGCGGCAAGCGTTTGCGTGTCATCGTGAACGCCTTAACGCGACTAAGGATGTGTACCGACAAAGGCCACATGGCTTTGTCCATCAAGTCATCGCCTACCCAGCGCCACGAAGGCCTTGTTCCGTGGTTCGACGTACCCGGCCGTGCCACAGCCGATACGACCGTGGTGTTTGGCCACTGGTCAACGCTCGGGCTCACGATCAGGCCAGACTTGGTTTGCTTGGACACGGGTTGTGTTTGGGGTGGTCATTTAACCGCGGTTCGATTGCATGACAAGAAAATCGTACAGGTCGCTTGCCATCAAAGTATGGACCCCCTGCACACGCATTAATCGGTCAGCAAGCCGCGCGTCACCACAGCACGGATCGCCTCGCGGGTTTGAGTCGCCAAGGCCAACCGAGGGGGCTTTTCTTCGCCAGCCAAAGCCACTGCCGGCAAGAAAGTCAGCCCCACACTCACACCTTGGGCCCCTAAGATGCGCCAGAGGTTACGGATCAAAGATTCTTCACCAACAAAGGCTGGCATGGCGCTACGCTGGCCCAAATAAAAATAAGTCAGCGCCACAGGCTGTATGGTGACTTCGATCCGTCGGCCGGGTTCAAACAAATTGCCATAGAAAGAAAGCACGTCAAACCCTTCAGAGGTGGTGCCCTCAGGAAACAAACCCACCACTTGATCCCGCGCAAAACGTTGTTGCATGGCTTGCCCCACGCGCTGAACCGCATGGCGAAACCCGCGCTCAATAAAAATGGTGTCAGCGCCTGCAGCCAACCATCCCAAGAGTGGCCATCGACGGATTTCTTGTTTGGCCACAAACGTGGTGGATCGGACCACGTTGAGCACAAAAATATCTAACCACGAAACATGGTTAACCACCCAAAGTACTGGCCCCTTCAGCACGGGTGCGCCATGCAAATGCACTGCCACCCCACAGAGCCATAAAAGCCCTTTGGACCACTGCTGCTTGAGCCATAACCGCGCATTCAATCCAACCCACCAGAAGCAAGTCGCAATCGTCAAAAGCCCCCCTAATACCCACAGTGAGATCGCAATCGCACGTGGCACAAACCGAATCAAACTCAACGCGCTGACTCCCAGATGATGCGCCCACGCACCCCAGTGGCTAGCACTTTGGCGGGTAGCTCCATCCCTAAAAACGGGGTGTGTTGACTCTGGCTCAACAAGCTCTGCCGATCAACGGTCCAATAAGCATCCAAATCAACCACACAAAAGTCAGCCGGCGATCCCACCGACAAGCCACCAATCGGTGGCATCGCGGGCGCCGATAGCGCCAAAACTCTGGCAGGCCCTTGCGTGACACGCGCCAAGGCATCTAAGAGCGGCACCTTGTCTTCCAAAGCCCATTTAACGGCCAAAGACAACAGCAACTCCAAGCCTGTTGCCCCAGCCTCAGCCTCAGCGAAGGGCAGTTGCTTGCCATCATCATCGACGGGCGTGTGATCTGAGCACAGGGCGTCGATTGTGCCTTGCGCAAGACCCATACGTAACGCCTCTCGGTCTCGCTGGCCGCGTAAAGGCGGATCGAGCCGGTAGTGCGTGTCGTAGTAACCAATATCGACGTCCGTTAAGTGCGCATGGTTGATCGACACATCGCACGTGACCGGCAACCCTTCTGCTTTGGCTTGCTGAATCAAGGCCAAACCACCGGCTGAAGAAACACGACAAATGTGCAGCCCCACACCCACGGCACGCTGCAATTCGAACAAAGTGTGCAGCGCAATGGTTTCGGACTGTTGCGGAACACCAGGCAGACCCAAGCGAGAAGCGTAGGCGCCACTTGCGGCCACGCCACTACGTGCCAGCCAAGGGTCTAGTGGCCTTAGCCACAAAGTGTAACCAAACGATTTGGCGTACTGCATGGCCCGCAATAACACCCGCGTGTCTGAGACTGGCCGATCGGCCTGTGCAAATCCAACGCACCCTGCTTCCGTTAGCTCAGCCATTTCGGTGATGGTTTCACCCTTTAAACCCACGGTCATCGCACCCAGCGGGTAAATGTTGACTTGGTCAAGCTGTCGCGCACGATGCTTGAGCATTTCTACCAAACCAGGCTCATCAAGCGGTGGATCCGTGTCAGGCGGTAAAACCAAACTCGTGATTCCGCCGGCCATGGCTGCGCGCAGTTCAGACTCCAAAGTGGCGCGATACTCAAAACCAGGTTCACGCAACTGCGCCGACAAATCCACCAAGCCGGGCATCACGACCTTGCCCGCCACATCCAACACACGATCAGCAGTGAAGGCGTCAGGCGCATGATCAATCGAAGCGACTCGACCGCCTGCCATCCAGATATCAGTCACGCGATCAACACTGGCCGCTGGATCTATCAAACGCGCATTCTTTAGATGCAATCTCACGATGAAGCCCCCGCAACAATACTCATAACCGCCATGCGAACCGCAATGCCAAAAGTCACTTGATTCAGAATCACCGACTGCGGGCCATCGGCCACCGCAGACTCAATTTCAACGCCTCGATTCATTGGACCTGGATGCATGACCAGCGCATCGGGCTTGGCGTAAGCCAACTTTTCTTGGGTTAAACCGAAGTGCTTAAAGTACTCGTGTGATGACGGCAACAAAGCGCCACGCATTCGCTCGTTTTGTAGCCGTAGCATGATGATCACATCCACGTCCTTTAAGCCCTGAGCCATGTCGGTGTAAGTCTTAACACCCATTTCGGCTAATCCGCTGGGCAAGAGAGTCAGGGGGGCGATGGCCCTAACTTCAGCCACACCCAACGTGGTTAAAGCATGAATATTCGAACGCGCCACTCGCGAGTGCAACACATCGCCAACGATCGCCACCGTCAGGTTAGAAAACGACTTTTTAAAATGGCGGATCGTGTACATGTCTAACAACGCTTGCGTGGGGTGCGCATGACGACCGTCACCCGCATTGATCACATGCACATCAGGCGATACGTGGCGAGCAATCAGGTAAGGCGCGCCACTGGACTCATGACGCACCACGAAGATGTCCGCTTGCATGGCCGATAAGTTGGCAATCGTATCCAACAGGGTTTCACCTTTGGCCGCCGATGACACATTGATATTCAAATTAAATACATCGGCTGACAGACGGGTTGCCGCGATCTCAAAAGTGGTGCGTGTGCGGGTTGAGTTTTCAAAGAAAAGGTTGAACACACTTTTGCCACGCAACAGCGGCACTTTCTTCACGTCGCGCTCAGCCAATGGCACAAAAGTCTGTGCCGTGTCTAAGATGTGCTGCAAGATGTCACGCGACAGCCCTTCGGTGCTAATTAAATGCGTCAGCTCGCCATGTTTGTTTAACTGAGGGTTACGCATCTGGCGTCTCTGGTTCGATATGTAAAGAAAACGTGCCTTGTTCGGTTTTGGCGAGCACCACACTGCCTGTCGAGGCCTCGGCAATCTGCCACGCTGAAAAATCGGCACAGATCGGCAGCTGACGCTCTTGGCGGTCAATCAAGACCACCAGTTTGACACTGGCGGGGCGTCCGTAGTCAAACAATTCATTCATCGCTGCTCGAATGGTTCGCCCGGTATACAAAACGTCATCAACCACAATTAAGTGGCGATCAACCACGTCAAAGGCAATTTCAGATGGGGTGACTTGGTTGTGCAACCCAATCCGGTCAAAGTCGTCGCGGTAAAAGCTGATGTTCAAGCTCCCCATGGCACCTGGCAATTTAAGATCTTGTTGCAAGCGCTCTGCCAGCCATGCCCCGCCCGACAAAATGCCAACCAAATGCACCTGTTCTTGGGGCAAGTCCTTAATTAGGGTTCTAACACCTTCGAGTAACTTTAAATAAAGCGCCTCGGCAGTTGGCATGTCTACCAGTCGGTCAAGTGATTGGGTCATGGTGCGTTTCCTGGTTGCCTGTCAGGTGGCAAATCATCGAAGTACCTTTGCAGAATAATAGCCGCTGCGACCGCATCATCGGGGGCGTTTCCAACCACGGCTTGCGCTTCTATGCTTGAATTTCTTTCATCAACCAAAAAAACGGGCAAACCCAAACGGCCAACGAGTTGATTCGCAAAGCGGCGCGCCTGTCGACTCGCGATCTGTTCACCACCATCAGGCGTCAACGGCAAACCCACCACAATCGCTTGCGGTTGCCACTGCACCACCAATTCCTCAATACGCGCAAATCGCTTGGCTTTTTCGGGTGAATTAATGATTTCTAAGGGTCTGGCATGGCCCAAAATTGTGTTACCCAAAGCCACCCCAATACGCGACACGCCGTAGTCAAAGGCAAGCAGGGTGCGCTCCTCAGGCATGCCCAGCCGATCCAGCCAGCATGGCAGGATCAAATCCCAACAGTTTCATGGCGGCAGGGTAACGGGACTGCGGGGGCTCATCAAAAATAATCGATGACTCAGCGGCCACACTTAACCAAGCATTTTGGGCGAGTTCTTGCTCGAGTTGGCCTGCCCCCCATCCGGCATACCCCAAAGTCACTAGAATTTGAGCCGGACCTTGGCCGCTGGCCACGGCCTGAAGCACATCGCGCGATGTGGTGAGTGCCATGGATTCACCCAAATGAATACTCGAGGTGTATTCGCCCGCGGGCTTGTGCAACACAAAACCACGGTCCGTTTGAACTGGACCGCCGTAAAAAACGGGCTGTTCGGAGGACTCTTCAAATGGCGGATCAGCCACATCAGCGCCTTGAAGATCAACTTTTTGCAGCAAATGCGCAACAGTCAAGTCCATTGGCCGGTTAATGACCAATCCCAAAGCCCCTCGGTCGGAGTGCTCGCAGACGTAAATCACCGTGCCCGCCAAGTCACCGTCAACAGAGCCTGGCATGGCCATCAAAAAATGCCCCGACAAATCCATTGAGGCGCTCATGCGATCAGACTGCCATCATCTCAAAGTCCTCTTTTCGGGCGCCACACTCGGGACAGACCCAATTGGGGGGCACATCCGCCCATTTGGTACCCGGGGCGATACCCTCTTCTGGGCAGCCTTGCGCCTCGTCATAAATCCAGCCACAAATTAAGCACATCCAAGTTTGCATGGTTATTCCGTTGGTTCTTTTACAATGTAGGCTCAATCTTACCTAAAGTATCGACAAGTGCCTTCGACAACCCCTTCCGTAACGCTTTTGTTTGGCTTGTTTGACCCATCCGGTCAGCAAGATCTCCCCGCTGACGCCATCACTTGCGCGGCCCATGACAGCCATGGGGTCTGTGTATTGACAGGCGTGGCACTTGCCGACACCACAGGCCTGTTAAATGTTGACGCCGCAGTGGCCGAGTCAGTCGATGACCAAGCACGTGGTCTTTTGGAAGACATGCCCATCCATGCGATTAAAGTCGGAACGGTACCCACCCCAGAGATCGCGAGCATGATTGCCGGTATTGCCGCCGACTACAGCCACGCACCGCTCGTCCTTCATTTGCCAGCCTCGCAAGCACCGACTGACAGTGATGACGAGGATCAGGACACTGAACCAAGTGTTGGCGCGGTGCTTGAGCTCATCCTACCTCAAACAAAGGTGGTGGTGATGGGTGCCAATGCAATTGAACGCTGGCTCAATGACGAGGTTTTGGCGCATTTAGAAGGCAACGGCGGCCCACAAGCGATTTTGGCGCTTGGCGCCGACTGGGTCTTGGTCACTGCCTTTGCCCAGCGTCCTGGCCAGCTCATTAACCTTTTGCTCGGTCCTGATGGTGAAACCGTTGCTTGGCCGTGGCAACCCGTCGGTGCCCGCGTACAAGACCTTAACGGCCTGATTGCCACGGCAATCGCCAACCACCTCGCCACTGGCCTCTCGGTTACTGAGGCAGCCAAGCAAGCCTGCACTTACGCCAGTCTAACTGCCACTTGTGCTTTCCAGGCGGGTATGGGTCAACGACTGGTTTCACGATTACCCCCTAAGGCGCCAACCACCCCATGACAACCCGTCCCGTGTTTCCGAGTGGTCTTTACGGTGTTACCCCCGATTGGGACGACCTCGATCAACTGACACAAGCCATCGAAGCTGCTGCCCGTGGCGGCATGACGGTTCTTCAATGGCGACATAAAACTTGCCCCGCGCCGCGCATGATTGGCATGGCGCGCGAAGTTAAACGTGTTTGTCACGCCAACGGCGTTCTGTTGATGATCAATGACCATTGGCGCGTGGCTGAAGCCGTGGGCGCTGATGGCGTGCACGTGGGGCGCGATGACGACAGCCCGAATGCGGTTCGCTTGGCATTGGGACCCGACGCCTTGATCGGTGTGTCATGCTATGGCGAGCTGAACCATGCCAAAGAAATGCTGGCGCAAGGTGTTGATTACATTGCCTTTGGCACCATGTATCCCTCGGCAACCAAGCCACACGCCATGCCCGCTAACCACCAAATCCTGACCCAAGCCCGAGCATTGGTTGCCCAGGCCGGTTCTAACGCCAAAGTGGTGGCCATTGGTGGTATCACAGCAGAGAACGCCGCACCACTGGTTGCCGCCGGTGCAAACAGCCTAGCCGTGGTTGGTGGCCTCTTTTTGACACCCAATATTGAAGCCTCGGCCCGCGCTTTGACGCATGCCTTTGCTTAAAAACATTCATCAGTCTTTTCGACACAGGAGGACCCAGCAATATGTCCCGTAACGCAGAACTATTTGAACGCGCCAGCCGCAGCATTCCAGGCGGCGTTAACTCGCCTGTTCGGGCCTTTCGCTCAGTGGGCGGTACGCCGCGATTTGTGGCGCGCGCCAAAGGTCCTCACTTTTGGGATGCTGAAGACAAACGTTATATCGACTACATCGGTTCTTGGGGCCCAGCCATTTTGGGCCATGCCCATCCTGAGGTGGTTAAAGCGGTGCAAGAAGCCGCCGTCCACGGCCTTTCTTACGGCGCACCGACCGAAGCGGAAATTGAAATTGCCGAATTATTGATCGAGCGGGTCCCCAGCATTGAGCAAGTTCGCTTGACCAGCTCTGGCACAGAGGCCACCATGAGCGCCATCCGTTTGGCCCGTGGTGCCACCGGTCGCAACAAAATCATCAAATTTGAAGGCTGTTATCACGGCCATGCCGACAGCCTATTGGTCAAAGCCGGTTCTGGGTTGCTGACATTTGGTAATCCAACCTCAGCCGGTGTGCCACCTGAATTTGTGGCCCACACCATTGTGATTGACTTCAATGATGCCCAAGGCGTGCAAGAAGCATTTGCCGCACACGGCAAAGACATTGCCTGTGTGATAGTCGAGCCCATGGCTGGCAACATGAATCTGGTTAAGCCCGTGCCCGGATTTTTAGAAACATTACGCAGCGAGTGCACGGCCCACGGTGCTGTGCTCATATTTGACGAGGTGATGACAGGCTTTCGAGTAGGACCACAAGGTGTACAAGGCATCACCGGGGTGACACCTGACCTAACCACCCTTGCCAAAGTCATCGGCGGTGGTATGCCAATAGGCGCCTTTGGTGGCAGAACCGACATCATGCAAAACATCGCGCCGATGGGTGCGGTCTACCAAGCTGGCACGCTGTCGGGTAACCCCGTGGCCGTGGCTGCTGGCATCACCACTCTTCGCTTGCTCGGCGAGCCTGGTTTTTATGATCGTTTGGGCGCCCAGACACGCAAACTCACTGAGGGCTTGGTACAACGCGCTCGAGCCCACGGCGTGTCTTTCAGCGCCGACAGCGAGGGCGGCATGTTCGGCATGTACTTTAGCGAGCAAATACCCAAGGGCCTTGACGAGGTGTCAGCGGGCAACATCGAACACTTTAAAACCTTTTTTCACGGCATGCTTGATCAAGGGGTGTACTTTGCACCTTCAGCCTACGAGGCAGGGTTTGTGTCCTGTATGCACGACGATGCGATTATTGAAGCGACCCTCACGGCCGCTGATCATGTTTTTAAAACCTTGAACTGATTCGGAGCCTAGCGCCATGGCCGTCAACCTTGTTATTCCAGATCGCTCAGCCATTCACCCCGTCGATGGTGTTGAGATAGGGATTGCCAGTGCTGGCATCCGAAAACCCGGTAAGAAGGACCTCACAGTGTTTCGTCTGACCCCAGGCACAATGGTGGCTGGGGTTTTTACCAAGAACCGGTTTAGAGCAGCACCCGTTAAGCGCTGCGAGACCAATTTGGCCAGTCACACGCCAATCCAAGCACTGGTGATCAACACGGGCAATGCCAATGCCGGCACGGGCCAACCCGGCGATGCCGCCGCTCAACGCATGTGCGAGGCCACCGCGCAAGCACTTGGGCTAGCCGCTCAAGCCGTGCTGCCCTTTTCGACTGGTGTGATTTTGGAGCCACTACCCGTTGAAAAAATAGAACAGGCATTGCCAGAGGCCGTCGCTGATCTATCGGCCGGCCATTGGTATGAGGCGGCACACAGCATCATGACCACGGACACGCAACCCAAAATCCACTCCAGCCAGATCGCCCTCGAAGGTCACACGGTAACCATCACCGGCATCAGCAAGGGCGCTGGCATGATCCGGCCCAACATGGCGACCATGTTGGGTTACCTCGCCACTGACGCGGGCTTAAGCCAGCCACTGCTGCAGCGCTTGGTCACCGACTTAGCCGATCACTCGTTTAATCGCATTACTGTTGACGGTGACACCTCAACCAACGACTCGTTTATTCTCATGGCAACCGGTCGCAGCGGTGCTGTGATTGAGTCTGAGAACGATCGACGCTTCATGCCCTTGCGTACCGCCTTAATGGCAGCGGCCACCGACTTGGCTTGCAAGATCGTGCGCGATGCCGAAGGCGCAACTAAGTTCATAACCATTCGCGTGGAAAACGCCAGCACGCAAGCTGAGGCTTTAAAAGTGGCCTATGCGATTGCACACTCGCCCTTGGTTAAAACCGCTTTTTTTGCCAGCGACCCTAATCTAGGACGGATTTTGGCAGCCATTGGTTACGCTGGCATTGAAGATCTTGATGTTGACCAAGTCAAGCTCTGGTTGGGTGATGTTCTGGTGGCTCAAGATGGCGGACGCCATCCCGATTACCAAGAGGCCCAAGGCCAAGCCGTGATGAGCGAGGCTGAAATTCTGGTGCGCGTGTCGCTGGGCCGCGGTGAAGTTTCAGAAACGGTCTACACCTGTGACTTTTCTCACGAGTATGTCACCATCAACGCCGACTACCGTTCTTAAAAGCAAATGAGTGATATGAAACCGACCCCTGACCTAAGCAGCCTGATTGCTCGCGCTGACCAAGTATTGGCGCAGTTACAAGCCTGGCTGCCACCCGCGCCCCCGCCCACTGACTGGAACGCTTTGGCCTTTCGCTGGCGCAAGCGTGGCACGGCTCACGGCTGGCTCGATGCGATTCAACACCCCCATCGCATCACCACCGAAGACCTGCAACACATCGAACGACAAAAGGCCGTCATTGAACGCAATACCCTGCACTTCGTACAAGGCAAGCCGGCCAATCATGTGTTGATGACAGGCTCTCGCGGCACCGGTAAAAGCTCGTTGGTCAAAGCCATGCTCGCTCGTTTTGCAGCGCAAGGCTTGCGCTTAATTGAAGTCGATAAGGGTGATTTGAGTGACTTGTCAGACATCGTTGACGTGGTCGCTGCCCGCCCAGAAAAATTCATCGTGTTTTGTGATGACCTGTCCTTTGAAGAAGGTGAGTCAGGCTACAAAGCCTTGAAATCGGTGCTCGATGGATCGGCGGCTTCAACGGGCGAGAACGTCCTGATTTATGCGACCTCCAACCGGCGTCATTTGATGCCCGAGTACATGCGCGAAAACCTAGCGGCACAGCACCAATCGGATGGCGAAGTCCATCCGGGTGAAACAGTCGAAGAGAAAATATCGCTATCAGAGCGCTTTGGTCTTTGGTTGTCCTTCTACCCTTTCCGTCAAGACGACTACCTTGATATCGTCGCGCACTGGCTGCGTGAACTCGGGTGCAGTGAGGAATCGATTGCGCAGGCTCGAACTGAGGCGCTGCAATGGACCCTAGAACGCGGCTCACGATCTGGCCGTATTGCCTGGCACTTCGCGCGCGACTGGGCCGCCCGCCATGCCGACTGAAAGCCTCGCTAGCGTCTCAAACGAACCGAGTGATCGCCCCATCATTGATGTCGCCGTTGGCGTCATCCTGCGCGCCGATGGCACGGTTCTTTTGGGTGATCGACCTGAAGGCAAGCCTTGGGCAGGGTGGTGGGAGCTGCCTGGGGGCAAACTGGAGCCCGATGAAACGGTGCTTGAGGCCCTTTCGCGAGAATTGCAAGAAGAGCTGGGTTTAATACCCACTGAAGCAACGCCCTGGGTGACCTATGTTCATCACTACCCAAGCTCTACTGTGCGGCTTCATTTTTGTCGCGTGACCCGATGGGATGGCCATCCGAAGTCTTTAGAGTCTCAACAGCTCAAATGGGTGACACCCATTGAGGCGCTGGCTTTACCCGACCTCTTGCCAGCCACCTATCCTCCCTTACGTTGGTTGCAGCTACCCGACCGTTATTTAATTTCTGGGGTTGACAGTGCTAAGACATGGCCCAGTTTTCTGACGCGACTTGAAAAAGCCCTGCATGGTGGATTGCGTCTGATGCAATGGCGCGAACCGGCTTGGCAAGCCAGCGGTGACAAACAGGCACTACAAAGCGCCTTTGAGTCCGTTTTGCAGCGTTGTCACGCCCACGGCGCCAAACTACTGGTTAATAGCATCCATCCGCAAGACTGGTGGTTGATGGCCGACGGGGTCCATTTGCGCACTCAAGACGCCCACGCATTGGGCGTGCGTCCCGAGACGCTAAAAGACAAGCTACTGGCAGTATCCACCCACAATGCTGCCGAGCTCGAGCTGGCGAGGGCATTACAAGCTGATTTTGCGGTTCTAGGGCCCGTGCTGTCGACCGAATCTCACCCAGGCGAACCAGCCCTGGGTTGGGCTGAGTTTGAATCACTAAACCAGCGCGCTGGCCTGCCCGTTTATGCGCTTGGCGGGCAAACGCCAACCACACTCAACATAGCGCAAAAGCATGGCGCCCACGGCGTGGCGGGCATTCGTGGATTGTTAGATTGGGGGCAATGACATCGCCGCAAAAGGCGCTTGATCATGGCATCACAGAGAACAGAGCGAGTAGCGAAACGGCACGTCTTTGTTGGCTGGTTGCGGTTTGATTTCACCATCTTGTTCCGAGAAGCGAACCCAAACCATGTATTTGTTGGCACTCATCTCGGGAAACACACCCCATTGTGGATCCAACCACACGCGCAAAAGCTGGTAAGACTTGCCACCGAGCATTTTTTGAAAAGCACCATTGACCGCCATCACATCTTCAGTTTCGCCTGCGCTGCGTAGCAGCCGCAAGACCAAGCCTATGCCTTGGTGTAGCGGCATCAAAGGCGCAATCCATTGCTGCAAATCCTGGCACCGGCGCGCTTCATCACGGCACTGCCAAGCATGAAACGAGGGCATGTCCACCTGTGTACCACCACCTGGTACAGCCAAACGACCGCGCAAACTGGTCAACCAGTCGTTTTCTCGCAAGGCCTGACCCGTTCTACCTTGCCCAGACATGCTGGCTTGGGTTTGATCGATCTCGTCAATCACCACTTTTAAGGCCTTTGCATCAACACCGGGGTGATCTTGTAACGCTGACAAAGTCACGCGCTGACGGTCTAAGTCCAGCAGGACACCGCCCTTAACATCGGTGCGCTCAGTGACATCCAACACATCAAAGAGCGTACTGACCGCTACCTGGTGCATCCTTGGATCACCAGGTGCGGAAAAAAATAACAAACGATCAAGGAGATATTCCAGACGCATCCAAGCCCTGACCCGCTCGTTAAAGGGGTACTCAAAGCGCATCATGTTGACACTCGGTGGGTCTGGCGCATTCTCATGATGCTAGATTACACCACTGCTGATGCAAACCCAATACTTGTTGCTTGAGATATTCGTGGGAAACCGAGCTGTCATTCAGAATCACATCGTGGGCTTGCGCAAGCCGTTTCTCCCGACTGACTTGTGCATCTATGATTTGTTGAACTTGCGCCTGACTCAGACCATTGCGTGCTTGCACCCGAGAAATTTGCGTGTTTCGGTCACAATCGACCACACAAATCCGATCGACTTGATTTAACCAGCGACCTGATTCGACCAATAAAGGCACCACAAAAACGGTGTAGTGGCCCACCGCCAAGCCAGCTTGGCGTCTTGTTTCATCGCCAATCAGGGGGTGCAGAATCGCTTGCAGTTGCTCACGCGCGGCCTCATCACCAAAAACGTGCGTTCGCATACGCGCTCGGTCCAGTGCGCCCTCATTGGTAATAAAAGAAGCGCCGAACGACCCTTCAATAGCCGCAATCGCCGCCCCACCTGGGGCCGTTAGGGCGTGTGCGATCGCATCCGTGTCAATAATGGCCGCACCGGCCTGACCCAATATGTCGGCAACGTAACTCTTTCCAGATCCAATACCGCCAGTCAGTCCGATTTTCAGCATGCTTAAAAAGACTCACAAATGACGAGGGCGTTAGTCGCCAACACCAGAAACGGGCCAAACGGTATACCCTTGTTTAAACGCATTGTTGACCGATTGGCAAAAGTTAAACCAACAGTATAGACAAGCAATAAGGCACTGGCGATGATCCACACATCGGCCAAAGCAGTCAGACCGACCCAAAGGCCGATCGCCGCGAGTAACTTTGCATCGCCTTGGCCCAGCGCTTCTCGCGCCCTGGCCCATCGATAAGCTGCGTTAAAAAGCATCGGCAACGCATAGCCTAAAGACATGCCCCACAAGCGATCCAGCGCGGGTAGATCGTCACCCTTTATGAACCATGAATAGCCCCAAGCCAGTAACATCAACAGCAACACCAGTTCGTTGGGCAAGATACCCGTCTCGGCATCAACCAACGCCAACATGCCCAGCACCGCCAGCATTAACACGGTCGCTAGGCATTGCGATAGGGAAAACGCGGTGCCTTTGACCAACCACAGGGCGTTTATTAACAACCAAAGCACAAAAAGGCGCTGTAGCCAAAGCACTGGCAGTGCAATCAAATAACCACTCGATTGCTCAGCGGCGAGCTCTGCTCGAATTCGCACAGTCAGGCGCTGAGCACCCCATTGAGCGAGAAACGCGAGGGAAATAGTGACCGCTAGCATCACACCGAATGATCCTGAATCACGCAAATTAAACGCCCGCTTTCATGTTGCAGTGAGGGCAAAAACGTTAAAAATGCGTAGAATGGGATCATCTAAAACCGTTCTCACCGTTTGGTAAATACCCATGTTTCTGTTTTCCGATTCCAACGCCGCTCACCGAATCACTGCTCTTGTTTTTGTGAGCACCTTAGTAACCGGTTGCGTCAATACGATGGCGCCCGGTTATTACGACCCACCCAAACCAAGCTCAACGCAAGATGCCATCATGAATGCTGAAGGCGCCGGTATGAGACAGGTTGTGGTGGCGCCATCGCAAGTCCAAGTGGGTTGGCGAACCGGCGGCGATCAATTAACGCCAGCAGGCCAAGCTACGATCGAAAGCGATGTGGCCGCCGACCAAGCACCTCCTAGCCTCATCACAAAACCCGAAACCTTCTTGGGTCACTTACCTTGTTTTGGGGCGGGGATGAATTGCGCGACTCAGCGCGTGGTGGTCACGCTCGCGCCCAATGGCCGTTGGCGCTCACGACTCACCTATTTAGACAAGCAGCAGCAACTGAGCGGTAAGCCATCCGTGGCACAGGGCTGCTGGCGCAGCACTCTAAGCAAACCACCAAGCCTGCTTTTATTAGACTCACAAAAAAACGTGCGAACCGAATTGCGTATGACAGCCAACAATGTGCTGCAGATTGTCACCATTGATGGCAATAGCCCAAACCTGACCTACACCCTAAATCGTCAACCTGACCTTGATCCAATTTCAGAACTAGACAGCGTCAGCGCACCGGTCTGCCGCTAGTCGTTACCATCGACATCGGTAAGGTGCGCGGCCTGACCGGGCCTTTGGGTGCTGATATTGGTGTCAAGGTCGGCTTGACCATGTTGAGAAAAAAGGGTGAATGCCAGTTGAACGGCGTTTTTCACGCCCATCTTTTGAAACAAGCTTGCGCGGTGCGACTCGACGGTTCGCATCGAAATACCCAGCTCGCAAGCAATGACCTTATTTGGCTTGCCTTCAATAACCGGATAAAGGATTTGTCGCTCTCGCGTCGTTAAATCTGGCCAGACAGGACTACTGGCTTTTAAGGACTCACTTTCCATTGAATTTCTGCCTCAAACTTTCAGAAACGAAAGTCTGGCAGAGCTTATTTGATGCGCCAAGCTGACAGATCTAATAGGGCGGGGTTTCCCTTGCGTACAAGCCGAATGGGGCCCGCCTTAAACGGTTCAAACTTCCAAGTTGTCGATCAACCGTGTTTGACCCAACTTGGCCGCCGCCAAAATGACCAATCGCTCGCCGCTTGCAACTTCTAGACTCGTCGGGGGCAACAAATCACGTTGTCGTCGGATCGCAATGTAATCAACCTGCCAGCCGCGTGTCTTTAAAAAGTCATGCGCCAATGTCTGAAGCGCATCGATATCTGATGCCCCGTTAAGCAACGCTTCTCGCATACCGCTGAGTGTGGTGAAGAGTTCGGTGGCCTGTGATCGGTGTTCTGCACTCAAATAGACGTTTCGCGAGGACAGGGCCAAACCATCGTCGGCTCTGACCGTTTCGTGCGCCAAAATTTCAACAGGCAACTGAAACTGTCGACACATGCTTCGAATCAACATCAACTGTTGGTAGTCTTTCTTACCGAATACAGCCACTCGAGGCTGCACGCAAGAAAACAATTTGAGCACCACGGTGCAAACGCCATCAAAGAATCCGGGGCGATACTCACCCTCTAGGATGCCGCCAAGATCGTCAGGTGGTTGGACCCGAAAAGTTTGTGGCTCAGGGTAAAGCTCGTGTTCATCGGGCGCAAATAACACGTAGACATCACGGCCTTTTTCTAGCTTTTCAATGTCATCGAGAAGGGTTCGCGGATACTTCTCGAAATCCTCATTTGGGCCGAACTGCAAACGATTCACAAAAATGCTGGCCACGACTGGATCGCCGTGCTGACGAGCGGTTTTCATGAGCGCCAAATGGCCAGCGTGTAAGTTACCCATTGTGGGCACGAAGGCCGCCCTGTTTTGACCGCGCAGTTGATCACGCAGGGCTTCAATGGTGTGTACTACTTTCAAACACTTCTCCTGACAAGTCTCTGCTTGCTTTGATTAGACCTAGGCACTGGCATAAGACAAACGCACGTAGATGGGCGCATAAGGTTCGGCTTGGGTGATATCGAGCAATGATTCACGGGCCAACTCCAGCAGCGCCAAAAAGTACACCACCACCACAGCAACAGACGCACCTTCATTAATTCGCGCCATGAACAACTCACCAAACTCAACGAACCGGACATTGTTTAGTTGTCGCAGAATGTGCGTCATGTGCTCGCGCACCGACAACTGCTCACGAGTGATGTGATGATGCGCATTCAAATTGGCACGGCGCAAGATATCAGCCCAAGCCGATTTCAAGTCATCGAGCTGTACGCTCGGCAACACTTGCTCAACTTCAAAGTCCGCGATGGCTTGCGCGTTGTAAAAATCGCGACCTAGCCGGGGCAGTTGATCAAGCTTTTGCGAAGCCAACTTCATCTGCTCGTATTCGAGTAAGCGACGCACCAACTCAGCCCTTGGATCTTCAGGCTCTTGACCATCACCACGTGGCTTGATGGGTAACAGCATGCGCGCTTTGATTTCAATGAGCATCGCGGCCATCAGCAGATACTCCGCTGCGAGCTCCAAATTGGTACCTCGAATCTGCTCGACATACGACAGGTACTGTCGGGTTACCTCAGCCATTGGGATATCGAGGACATTGAAGTTTTGTTTGCGAATGAGGTACAGCAAGAGGTCTAGTGGCCCCTCAAATGTCTCAAGAAAAACTTCGAGTGCATCCGGTGGGATGTAGAGGTCTTGCGGCATGGCGAACAAAGGTTCGCCGTAAAGCCGCGCGAGCGCCACCGCATCGACCACGTTTGGCGTGGAATCGACTGTAGGCTGCACCAGAGCCTGCAAGGAAGCGTTCGGATCGTCAGTCGACCCGCTAGAAGTGATCACGGCCACCTAATCGTTTTGATAGACGTAGGGCTTTTGAGCCACTCGTGCTTGTTTGAAACCGTCAATTAACTCGGGATCTTGGGTTTTATCCCACAAACGAGCACGCCCCTCTCTCTGGCGCTTTTCAACGTCAGGATGCGCTTTCTTGTAACTTTTTAAAAACTGGGTAAATTCAGATTCGTAGTTCTTGGACATGGCAAGACCCATGGATAAGGCAATAAAGCCGGTAAAAGTATTAGACTCAAGCCTTCAATTCTACTGTAGCGGTGGCCATTTGCATGGGGCAGCAGCGCCTAAACGCTTTTTTACTCGCAAAAGAACGCGTTCGCCGACGCTTTAAAGGTCTGATGGTGCCCTTCATTTTGGGCTGCGCGCTTTTCATGCAGATGCTAGATGCTACCGTTCTGGCTATCGCATTGCCAGCCATGGCCTTGTCATTTGATGTGCCCGTGGTTCAACTTAATTTGGCCATTACCGCGTACCTCTTGGCCGCGGCAGTCTTTGTGCCCATTTCCGGTTGGGCCGCAGACCGATGGGGCGCAAGGCGTGTTTTTTTGGCTGCCATCGTTGTCTTTACTGCGAGCTCAGCCGGTTGTGCGCTAGCGAGTTCAATGAACGATTTGGTGGCATGGCGGGTGGTGCAAGGCATCGGTGGAGCCATGATGGTGCCTGTCGGGCGTCTGATTTTGCTCAGAACCACACCCAAGCAAGAGTTGCTGCGCGCCGTTGCTTTTTTATCCATGCCAGCCTTGCTTGGCCCGATGCTGGGCCCACCGGTGGGTGGATTTTTAGTGACCTTTGCCTCTTGGCATTGGATCTTCTTAATGAACCTGCCAATCGGGTTAATCGGCATCTACATGACCATGCGTTACGTGCCAGCAAGCAGCAATCAAATCACCCGACGCCCACTTGACGCCATTGGCTTCTTTCTCAGTGCCATTTGCTTGGCCACGCTGGTAGCAACATTCGAGATGCTGGGCCAAGGCCGCTTGGGGTTGGATTGGGTGGCTGGCCTTTTGATGATCGGTTTGGGCTCTGGTTGGCTTTACAAGTGGCATAGCGCACGTTGCGCCAACCCCATCATCGACCTTGAACTTTTGCGTATTTCATCTTTTCGGGAGTCAGTCATTGGCGGTAACTTGTGCCGCTTTGCCATCGGCGCGACGCCTTTTTTACTGGCCATTCTTTTGCAAATCGGCTTTGGCATGACGCCACTATCGGCCGGCTTGATTACCTTTGCGAGCGCAGCTGGTGCTTTGTTAATGAAATTCACTGCCCGACCCATCTTGCAACGCTGGGGCTACCGACGTGTGCTCATGAGTAATGCCGTATTAACCGGAGCGGCTCTGGCGGCATGCGCCACTTTCAGTGAGCAAACCCCAGTAGCTATCATGATCGGGGTGCTTTTGATTGGTGGCTTTTTTAGGTCTTTACAGTTCACTGCCGTCAACACCCTTGGCTTTGCCGATATTCCCGCAGACCGGATGAGCAGCGCCAGTGGCTTTAGTGCCATGGCTCAGCAGCTGAGCATTAGTTTGGGCGTAGGGATCGCGGCGAGTGCAATTAACATCAGCATGAAAGTTCGAGGGGCCAACGCACTGACGTCAGTTGACCTTATGGCCGGTTTTGTCACGATCGGTCTATTTTGCGCCTTGTCAGCACTCTCATTTCGGCGCTTGGCACCAACAGCTGGCGAATCCCTACAAAACCAAACCCCATAGGTGCCATTCGCAGGCTGATTATGGGGGTCAACGAAACCCCGAATCAGTGCAAAATCTGACTCAAAAAAAGCTTGGTGCGCTCTGACTGCGGATTATCAAAGAAAGACCCGGGATCGTTTTCTTCGATGATCTCGCCCTGATCCATAAAAATAACCCGGTTCGCGACTTTGCGCGCAAAACCCATTTCGTGCGTCACAACCAGCATGGTCATACCACCTTGCTCAGCCAACCCCACCATCACGTCAAGGACTTCTTTGACCATCTCGGGATCCAGTGCAGACGTTGGTTCATCAAACAACATGATTTTGGGGTTCATACACAAGGAGCGCGCAATCGCTACCCGTTGCTGTTGGCCACCCGAAAGCTGGCCAGGAAATTTATTCGCCTGCTCAGGAATCTTCACACGCTCCAGGTAAATCATCGCCTCTTGTTCAGCCTGTGCCTTAGGTGTTTTGAGCACCCAGATGGGGCCCAATGTGAGGTTTTCCAGAACCGTCAAATGCGGAAACAAATTAAAGTGCTGAAACACCATGCCGACTTCGCGCCGTATGGCTTCAACGCCTTTGATGTCACCCGTTAAGGCCATGCCATCAATGATGATATCGCCTTGCTGGTGCTCCTCGAGCCGATTCAAGCAGCGGATCAAAGTGGACTTGCCCGAACCCGACGGACCACAAATCACGATCCTTTCACCCGCGGCCACTTCAAGATTGATGTCGCGCAACACGTGGAATTTGTCGTACCACTTATTGACGTGATGCATTTGAATCAATGCGTCTGCCATGCCAACTCTCCAAAAAACACTGCGCCGCTCTTGGCTAGTGTTGTTGACCCACTGCCAAACGCTTTTCTAGCGCCTGACTATACTTGGACATCGAGTAACAAAAGATGAAATAAATCGCGGCAATAAAAACATACACTTCCATGCTGAAACCTTGCCACGCAGGGTCTGTGAGTGCTGCCTTAGCCGCTAGCGTCAAGTCAAAAATACCAATAATCACGACCAGTGATGTGTCTTTGAAGAGCGAAATGAAAATACCGACCAAGGGCGCAATCACGATTTTTAACGCTTGCGGCAAAATAATAAGGCGAGTCTTCTGCCAATAAGAAAGGCCCAAAGAATCAGCGCCTTCGTACTGTCCTTTTGAGATGGCTTGTAAACCACCGCGGACGGTTTCAGCAACGTAGGCAGCGGCAAACAACACAATCGCAATCAGCGCACGCAACAATTTGTCGATGGTCAGGCCCTCAGGCAAAAACAACGGCAACATGACCGAAGACATAAAGAGCAGACTAATCAAGGGGACGCCACGGATTAATTCAATGTAGACCACACAGATTATTTTGATGGCGGGCAACTCAGAGCGTCGGCCCAAGGCCAACACCACCCCGAGCGGAAAGGCCAAAGCCACACCAAAGGTTGCCAAAATAAGCGTCAGCGGCAAACCACCCCACAGCGTGTTTTCCACATAAGTCAGCCCCAACACGCCCCCCCACATCAAGAGGGCCACAACGCTCAGGCCAACGATCCAAATGGGAAACAGCCAAATGTTCCAAAGCTTGCGCCAAGCGCTTAGCAACACCAATGCGACCAGCAGAAAAATCGACACCAGCGGTCGCCACTGCTGCTCATAGGGATAGGTGCCAAAAAGTATCAGTCGATGTTTTTCAGCGATGAAAGCCCAACAGGCACCCTCAACTTCGCGACACTCTTGACCCGATTGGGCACTGTACTTAGCCTGCAAAAACACCCAGTCCAACAAAGCTGGCACAGCCATGATCAAAAGCCAGACTGACAAAATCGTCAGTAACGCATTCGCAGGCGTGGAAAACAGCTGCGTTTTAACCCAAACCAAAGGCGTGGGGTTAGAAGTGGCTGGTGCATGAATTGTTGGTGCAGGTGTTGGCTCTGACATGCTCAACGCTCCACCAGTGCCATGCGCGCGTTGTACCAATTCATGATCACCGAGATGGCTAGACTAACGGTCAAATAAGCCCCCATAATGATCATAATGCCCTCAATGGCTTGGCCTGTTTGATTGAGCGTGGTGTTTACCACTGAGACCAGATCGGGGTAGCCGATAGCCACAGCCAACGAACTGTTCTTGGTGATATTGAGATACTGACTGGTCATGGGTGGAATAATGACGCGCAGGGCCTGAGGCAATACGATTAAACGCAAGATCAAACCTCGGCGCAAACCGATCGCCCCCGCGGCTTCCCATTGGCCCTTGCCGACTGACTCGATGCCCGAGCGCACGACTTCAGCCACAAAAGCCGCGGTGTAGATCACAAGCCCGATCAACAAAGCCGCGAATTCAGGACTTAAAGTCAAGCCCCCCTGAAAATTAAAGCCTTTGAGCGCTGGTATCTCGAGCGCCAGTGCCGAACCGGATAGCCACCAAGCCACGAGCGGGCAGGCTATCAGTAGTAACGCCGCTGTCTTAAAAACTGGAAAGATTTGGCCAGTTTGCGCTTGGCGGCGCCGAGACCAATTGGCCAGCACCAAAACAATCACCACCGAAATAAAGAATCCAGCCGCCAACCAAGTCAATCCATCACCTTCAACGGTTGGGATTTTAAAACCTCGGTTTGAAAGAAAGACACCGGCTATCGGACTCAAGGCTTGACGGGGACCTGGCAACGTCTCAGCGATCAACGCATACCAAAAAAAGAGTTGCAACAACAACGGTATGTTGCGCATCACTTCGACATAAATACTAGCCAACTTGGCAATCAACCAATTGCCTGAGAGTCTGGCGATACCGATTAGAGTGCCCAGCAGTGTGGCGAAAACGATGCCGATCACAGCCACGCGCAACGTGTTCAATAGGCCAACCGATAAGGCTCGTGCATAGGTGTCAGCTGGCGTGTATGCAAGACTCGACTCGCCAATCGCAAACCCTGCCTCACGTCCTAAAAAATCGAATCCCGTGGCAATGTTTCGCGCTGACAAATTGTGTAATGTGTTTGATATCAAATACCAAAGGCCAACGCCCACCAACGTCACGGCCACGACCTGGTAGAAGATGGCCCGAAACTTGGGGTCGTTCCAAACTTTTAGTACGAGGGGAACCGGTCTACTCGACAAAGGGCTCTCCAACAACCGCTTGGGCCACAAAAATGCATGGCGGGGTTTTGTGTTTCTAGAAGGTAGCAGTATTTAGACCACTCGAAACGCTAGCGGTACTGGCGTGTCGAGTGGTTTTGATTGCTGTGCTTAAGTGGTCATGTGGTTTAGCGGATTGGCCAGCCGTACATCAAGCCACCATTGCGCCACGTGGCATTTAAGCCACGCTCAAGTTTCAGCGGGCTTTCAGCACCAACATTACGCTCAAACGTTTCGCCGTAGTTACCCACTTGCGACACCACACTGAAGGCCCATTCGTTACTGAGGCCCAAGTTCTTACCCATGCCCGGTGTTACGCCCAAGATGCGCTGCACGTTTGGGTCTGAGCTCTTGAGCATTTCTTGAGCGTTCTTAGAGGTGATGCCATATTCCTCGGCCTCGATCATGGCAAACAAGGTCCAACGAACCACGTTAAACCAAGCATCATCGCCTTGACGAACCATGGGCCCCAAGGGCTCTTTTGAGAAAGTGTCTGGCAAGATCTCGTAGGCATCAGGTTTTTCTAAGGTGGTTCTGACCCCCGCCAATTGTGACTTATCGGTCGTGAAGGCATCGCAGCGACCGGCCACAAAAGCGCGCACAATTTCGTCTAACTTTTCAATCACCACAGGCTTAAACGAAATATTGTTCGCACGGAACCAGTCTGCAAGGTTGAGCTCCGTTGTGGTGCCAGGCTGCACGCAAATCGTGGCGCCATTTAGCGCTTTGGCTCCTTTGATACCGAGCTCTTTTTTAACCATTACGCCTTGACCGTCGTAAAAATTAATACCGGTACCCACCAATCCCAATGTGGTGTCACGGGTCAAGGTTTGCGTGGTGTTGCGTGTCAACACATCAATTTCACCGGACTGCAGGGCGGTGAAACGTTGTACGGCTGAAAGGGGCGTGACCTTAAAGGCATTGGCATCGTTGAACATGGCCGCGGCGATGGCCTTGCACATGTCGACGTCGATCCCTGTCCAAACGCCTTTGCTGTCTGGATTTGAGAAGCCAGCCACGCCGGTGTGCACACCACACTGAACAAAACCTTTCTGTTTGACCGCATCAAATGTTGGCCCCGCCTGCACCACCGCACCATTAAAAAGCATTGCCGCGGCAATCGCGGCCAGTTTTAAGGTTTTCATTTTTATCTCCGTTGTGACCTGAGCTTTAACAAGCGTTTGGCTGGCCCGCATCGTTAACCGCTTAACTTAACCATACTAATCACTGCATTGTTTTAACCAAAGCGGGAAATCCCTTGGTGATTTCTAAGCGTAAATTTCATGTCAACACGGCTGCTTCGCCGGTTTACAATGCAATAACCTTGCTTGGTACCGGCTGATGATTGAATTTCAACACGTTTTTAAGTCTTACGCCTCCGGCACGGCCATCCTTGAAGATGTGTCGTTTCATGTCGGCGCTGGTGAGTTTCTATTTGTTGCTGGACCTTCTGGCGCCGGTAAATCCACATTGCTGAAACTGATTGCCGGCCTCGAACCCGCCAACCGCGGCATTATTCAAGTCAACGGCCAACGACTTGACCGTTTGACTGCGCGAGCTCGTCCCTACTTGCGTCGCGCGGTTGGTGTCATCTTGCAAGACACACACTTGCTCCAAGACCGCAACGCCCTTCAAAACGTGATGCTACCACTCGCCGTTACTGGCCAACCCAATGACGTCGCACGTTCAAGAGCGCGCGCAGCGCTGCAAAAAGTCGGGCTTGGTGGCAAAGAAACAGCACTGCCCGTCACGCTTTCGGGTGGCGAGCAACAACGCTTGGCGATTGCGCGTGCGATTGTGAACCGACCGGCGCTACTAATTGCTGACGAACCAACCGCTAACTTAGACAAAGACACCGCTAAGCGGGTCATGGATGTGTTCAAAGACTTCAACCAAGTCGGGGTCACCACGCTGGTTGCTACACACGACGAGGACTTGATGGCGCAATATGCCGATCGTGTGTTTGTGATCGAACCAGGACGGTTTCGCGATTTTCCAGTGAACAAAACAACATGAAACAGTGGCTGCAACTTCACCGTTACGCCCTGCAAGTCACCTTGCGTCGTTTGCTGCAGGCCCCCTCTTCTTTTTTAACCAACGTCGTGGTGATTGCTTTGGCCCTGGTTTTGCCCCTCATGGGTGCATCCATCCTAATTTCAGTGCAACCCGTCGCGCAGCATGTCTCGGCTGACCCCACCATCACCATCTTTATGACGCCTGACGCCTCGCTTGCAGTCAGTGAATCACTCACCAAAAGCATCCAAGAAAGCAAAGATCCACTCATCTTAGATGTTCGCTTAGTGGATAAGTCACAAGCAGCCGAATCGCTCCGCAGCAACGAAGCCTGGCGACAGGCCTTAGAAGCCCTGCCAAACAATCCACTGCCACATGCCATCACGGTCACGCTCGCCGCTGATGACGCCGTGGCTCGGACAGCTGAATTATTTGCCTCTGAATGGCGCCTAGAAGAAGGCGTACAGTTCGTGCAACTCGACAGCCTTTGGGTGCAGCGTCTTGAGGCATTGCTACGGTTGGTGCGTATTGGGCTCACACTGGTCACTTTGATTATTGCGCTGGTGGTGTTAGCGGCTGTCTTTAACACCGTGCGCATGCAAGCCCTCTCCCAACGTGATGAGATCGCCGTGGCGCGATTGGTCGGCGCCACAGAGTCATTTGTGCGTCGTCCTTTTTTATACCAAGGTGGCCTGACCTGTGGGCTTGGGGCTGCGATTGCAATTGGCCTGACCGCGCTGGCGCTGAACCCTTTGAATACCGCTATCAGTGACCTCTCTAAAACTTACGACACACTATTTGCCTTGCACTTGCCAAGCGGCTTGGCTTTATTCGTGTACTTGATTGCCGCGATTGTCTTGGGCTGCTTTTCAGCGCGATGGTCTGTCACCCGACACACCCGGTTTTGATGCCAAACAAACCCGCTTCTCAAGATTTTGCGCAACGCGTGATTGACTGGCAGGCATCCCATGGTCGCCATCATTTGCCTTGGCAACAAAGCCGTGATCCCTACCGGGTTTGGTTATCAGAGATCATGCTGCAACAGACTCAAGTCAGCACTGTGATCGGCTATTTCGAGCGCTTTTTGACGCGCTTACCCACCGTGACCGACTTGGCTCAAGCCAGTGAGGAGGAAGTCATGGCGCTTTGGGCGGGGCTGGGTTATTACGCTCGAGCCCGACACCTACACGCCTGCGCCAAAACCGTGGTCAATCAATGTCAAGGTCAATTCCCTCGTACCAGCCAAGAGCTTCAAACGTTGCCTGGTATTGGCCCGTCAACGGCCGCTGCCATTGCCGCTTTCTGCTCTGACGAACGCTCAGCCATTCTTGATGGCAACGTCAAACGGGTGCTGGCGCGGTATTTTGGCATTGATGGCGATGTCAGCCACGGCACCACCATCAAGCAGCTATGGGCGCTGGCCAACAGCTGCTTGCCAAGCCCTAGCTTGATTGGCCAACAACCAAAAGCAATGACTTCCTATACCCAAGGCCTGATGGATCTTGGGGCCACACTCTGTACGCGTCGAGAACCCGCTTGCGAGCGCTGCCCATTGGCAGACCGTTGCGTGGCGCATCACACTGGACGTACTCAAGAACTCCCATTCAAGCGCAAAGCAGCTGAGCGACCAACCCGTGAACTGCATTTGCTGTGGGTAACGCATGGCTCGCAGGTGCTTTTGCAAAGACGCCCTGACAAGGGTATCTGGGGACGCCTCTGGTGTTTACCGATGTTTGATTCGGCGAGCCTCGCTCAGAATGCGGTCGATGATTGGTTGGCCGAGCCACTGCCGTGCACACGAATGGCTAGCATTGGTCATGATTTGACGCATTTTCGGTTGACTTTGACACCTTGGCGACTGGCTTTGCCAGACACCGCAATCCCACCGGTCATTGCTAACGCCGCAGGGCAATGGATCTGCAACCAAACGCTTGCCAACCTAGGCTTACCCAAACCCATCAAAACATTACTGGTTGGCGGCAATCCTGACACTATGGCGACTGATTCCCATCAGTAAACCAACAGCAACAGCCAGTGTAACGAGCGCCGTCCCGCCGTAACTGAAAAAGGGCAATGGGACGCCAACCACTGGCAAGATGCCAATCACCATGCCAATATTGACGAAAACATAGATGAAAAAAACCATTGACAGGCTCGACGCCAACACCCGACCAAAGGTGTCCGTCGCGCGAATGGCGATAACAAACCCTCGAATAATGAGCAGGGCGAACAGAAACAGCAGAGTTAATGCACCATAAAGCCCAAACTCTTCGGCAAAAACCGCAAAGATAAAGTCGGTGGTGCGCTCGGGAATGAAGTCGAGTTGGCCTTGGGTGCCTGCCATAAAACCACGTCCATACAAACCGCCAGAGCCCACCGCAATGGTCGATTGGATGGTGTGAAACCCTCGGCCCAATGGATCCTGGGTGGGATCGAGCAACGTACACACCCGACCCTTTTGGTATTCGTGCAACAGCACCCAATCGGTATTTGGCAAGCACAGCGTCTCTTCGAACAACAGCACCGAACCGATACCAACCACAGCAATCACAGCCAGCGGCACCAATAACTTGAAAGACAGGCCAGCAAAATAGATGGCGCACAAACCAGCCGTGCCAACCAACAAGGCTGTGCCTAAGTCGGGTTGGCGCACAATCAGCAGGAAAGGGATCACCACCAAGACAAACGCCACCACAAAGTCCAATCCCATCAGGCGTTGTTCGCGACGCTGAAAATACCATGCCAACAAAAGCGGCAAAGCAATTTTCATGATTTCTGAGGGTTGTATACGAACAAACCCCAAATCCAACCAGCGTGTTGCACCTTTGCTTGTCTCCCCAAAGAAAACCACGCCAACCAACAAAACCAATGAGACGCCGTAAAACAGTGGTGCCATTTTTGCGAGCCAATGGGGTGGCACAATGGCCACACCCCACATGATGAAAAAGGCGATAACTAAATATTGGCTCTGAACCGCGTAGCGCCAGTCGGTCCCACCCACGGCCGACTGCATCACCAATAAACCCACGCCAGACAGTAAAGCTGCAATCAAAAACAAA
Source organism: uncultured Burkholderiaceae bacterium (assembly GCA_937888805.1). Taxonomy (GTDB): domain Bacteria; phylum Pseudomonadota; class Gammaproteobacteria; order Burkholderiales; family Burkholderiaceae_B; genus Algicoccus. The sequence continues at coordinate 32,703 of CALBEY010000109.1, read as the reverse complement.
GGCCAATCAATGGCCTTCATCCCTCTGATGAGAAGATTGAAAAGACCAATCATGGTGTTCTTGACTGCGCCAGCGCGCCGTCATCACGCAAAATCCAAGCATCAAAGACCTCACGCGCGATGGGAGCAGCAACTTCACTGCCCCAACCCGCGTTCTCAACCAATATCGCCAGCGCAATGGTTGGCGCCCGTGATGGTGCAAATCCCATGAACAACGAGTGATCGCGAAGACGCTCGTCAACGTCTTCTTTTTTGTATTTGCTGCCCTTTAAGTTAAAGAGCTGTGCGGTGCCGGTCTTACCAGCCACGGGGTATTGCACCCCGCTGAAGGCACGACGTGCGGTACCAGTGAGCGTGACCTGCTCGAGCGCTTCGGTCACTTCTCGAACATGCTCACGTTTTAACGCAATGCGATGGCTCGGCTCTTGACGCGTGGGGCGTTGAGTTTTAAGAGCCGTGTTTTGTATGGCCTTAACCAAATGCGGCGTGTGGTAATCGCCCCCATTGGCCAAGACCGCCGTGGCCTGAGCCAATTGCATGATGGTGAAGGCGCTGTAGCCCTGCCCAATTAAAACCGAAACAGTCTCACCGGGAAACCAGCGCTGTTGCACTCGCTCTTTAAAGGCCTTTTTTTTCCAATCGGTTGACGGCAGCACGCCCGTGCGCTCAGTGTCTAAGTCAATGCCTGTCTTTTGTCCAAAACCAAATGGCTTCATAAAATCATGCAGTGCATCAATTGTGATGTCAGTGGCTAAAGAATAGTAGTAAGTGTCTGACGACACCACCAATGACTTGTGCATGTCGACGTTACCGTAAGGCACAGAGCCAGCATTGCGAAATCGCGTTTTACCCATCTCGAAATAGCCTGGATCATAGATTCGCGTTTTGGCATCGCGCTTACCCATGGTCATGGCCGCTAGGGCGATAAAAGGCTTAAACGTTGAGCCAATGGGGTAGGTGCCATAAACGGGTCGATTGATCAGTGGAAAATTTTCCGACTCGTTTAGCTCGCGCCAACTGTCGTGATCGATGCCATCGACAAACAAATTCGGGTCAAAGGATGGTGCTGACACGAATGCCAAGACCTCACCCGTTTGAGGGTCGAGCGCCACGAGCGCGCCGCGCTGCCCCTTGAAAGCTTGCTCAGCGATCCGCTGCAAGCGCATGTCAATCGATAAAACCAAGTCTTCGCCAGGTGCAGGATCGATACGGTGTAATGTTCGCATGGGTTTGCCGCGTGCTGTCACTTCAACCGATTCGATGCCCGTGACGCCATGCAACACCTGTTCCCAAGACTTTTCCACACCTTTCTTACCGATGATGTCGGTGCCGCGGTAGTTACCCAACTCGTGATTGGCATCGAGCGCTTGAACATCGGCCTCCGAGATGCGTCCCACGTAACCCACCACGTGCGCGGCCGACAGGCCCTGAGGATATTGCCTGACCCATCTCGCTTTGAGTTGCACGCCGGGGAATCGGAATGCTTGCGCGGCGAAAAAGGCTGCCTCGGTGTCAGAGAGGTCACGACGCAGTGGCACCAATGAAAATCGACCGGCATCAGCCAAGCGGCGTTTAAAACGCTTAACCTGATACTCGCTTAGTGGTACCACTTGGTTCAGGTTTTTTAATAAAGGGTCAATCTTGCCTGCCTCTGCAGGCACCACATCGAGGGTGTAACTCAAATAATTGCGAGCGAGAACGACACCATTTCGATCCAAAATGTCGCCACGCCGTGGCGGCAAAGGCAAGACCGCCGTTCGGTTGCTGTCGGCTCGCTTAAGTAAACCCTCATGTTTTTGAACTTGCAGCACCCAGAGCCTAGCACCCAGTAAACCGAAAGCGAGCAACACCACAAGCGCAGCTATCCACACCCTTAAACCAAACAGGCTGCGTTGCCGTTGCGTTGCGGATTTAAAATCAAACATGAATCAAAGACCAATCAAAAGTGCCAAGGTGCTTGGTCGCAAAAATTACTCGGTTGAAGCGCTCATGCTAGCCAAGCGATTACCCGGCAATAACAACAACCACCCGATGGGCACCCACAGCACACAAACCAGAGCCAAACCAATCAGCCACGCCTGGCCTGGCCATGTGCCGCTGACCAACGCTGAAAGAACCACCGAAACGACCTTGGCCAACACAAAAACGGGCACCATATGCAGCGCCTGACGCCACAGATTAAAGCGCAACAAACGCCGCTGTAAAACCACTGCACCATAGCACGCCAATACGTATGTCAATGCATACTGACCCAGTGGTCCAGCGTCGTGCACATCAATCAACAAACCCAACACAAAGGCGGTAAACATGCCCACGCGGCGAGGCTCATGAACCGCCCAAAAGACCACCACCAGCATCAATAGATCGGGCGCTACAGGCATTAAGCGCCAGGGCAACAGAGACAATAAAAAAAACGCCGTGATTGAACCCCAAACCACCCAGCTGTCCGAGCGCAGGTCGATTTCATCGGCTCCTATGCCTTGGGTGCGCACAAGCCCCGCGCTACCCAAAGACTCAATTCGTCGTGACTGGCGCAATTATCTCTCCAGCTATAGGGTTTGAGGGGTTTGGTGCCTCATTGGTTCCAATGGCGTCAACAGGCACCTTCAAGATCAAAAAATGTCGGTAACGCTCTGGGTGCGAGGTCGGTTGAGCCAGCGCTCGCGCAAATCCCGACGCGGCATCGCGCTCGACCGACTCAACGGTGCCGACCGATATCCCCGCTGGAAAGCCCCCACCCACACCACTGGTGACCAACACATCACCTTCCTGGATGTCAGTGTCAGAAGAGAAGTAGCGCACCTCGACCTTGCCTGGAATGGCTGAACCGAAAGCGATTAATCGCAAGCCATTGCGAAGCAATTGAACCGGCACGGCCAATTGCTCGTCTGTCAACATGGCTGCCTCAGCAGAAAACGGTGTCACGCGGATCACTTGACCGACAATCCCACCTTCATCGATCACAGGCATTCCGGGCTCAATACCTTGCCGGGACCCCTTGTTAAACACCAAACGACGACGGTAGTCGGTCGCCGGCTCATAAAGCACTTCGACCACCACCGCTGGGTGTATGGGTTTGTCTTCAATCACACCCAAAAGGCGCCGCAATTGTCTGTTTTCTGTGAGCAGTTGGGCAGCGTTACCGATCACTTGCGATAACTCGATGCGCTGCTGCTGCAGCGCTTCGCTCTCTTGCTTTAGTAATTGGGCCGAGTTTGAGTAATCTTGCACCACCACCACCGCGTCACGGGGGAGCATCACCACCCGTTGAAAGGGATAAAGAATCACACTTAAGCCCTGTCTCAGGGGCTCAAGGTAGCGGGTATGGGCATCAACAACGAGCAGCAGGCAGGCCAGTAAAGCCAACAGCACCAGCTTAACCTGCGCTGGCACACTGCGTCTAAAGAGTTCTAAGTCGACCTTTGTCGCCATAAGGCTGCGCTAATCCCATGCGTTGGTCAAAAAACAGCGCGCTTAATCGTCGATAAAAATCGCACCGAGCTTTTCAAGATGCTCAAGCGCATCACCGCAACCGCGAACCACGCAGGTCAACGGATCCTCGGCCACAACGACAGGCAGGCCTGTTTCCTCTTGCAATAAGCGGTCTAGGTCCGTCAACAAGGCACCACCACCGGTGAGCGCAATGCCCTTGTCGGTGATATCGGCACCGAGTTCAGGCGGCGTGTTTTCAAGGGCGATTTTGACCGCAGAGACAATCTGGTTCAATGGATCAGTCAAAGACTCCAAAATCTCATTAGAAGAAACAGTAAAGCTACGAGGCACGCCTTCAGCCAAATTACGACCTTTGACTTCAATCTCCCGGACCGCTGAGCCAGGAAAGGCCGAGCCAATGGTTTTCTTGATCAATTCAGCAGTGGGTTCGCCAATCAACATACCGTAGTTGCGGCGGATGTAGTTGATGATTGCTTCGTCAAACTTGTCACCACCAACGCGCACAGAGCCCTTGTAAACCATGCCGCCTAAGGAAATGACCGCCACTTCAGTGGTGCCACCGCCAATGTCAACCACCATTGATCCGCTGGCGTCAGAGACGTTCAGACCAGCGCCGATAGCCGCTGCCATGGGTTCTTCAATCAGGTAGACGTTGCTCGCGCCCGCACCCAGTGCGGACTCGCGAATGGCGCGGCGCTCGACCTGAGTCGAACCGCAAGGCACGCACACAATGATTCGAGGGCTAGGGGCTAACATGTTGCGCGGGTGCACCATGCGAATGAATTGTTTGAGCATTTGCTCAGTCACGGTAAAGTCTGCGATGACGCCGTCTTTCATTGGGCGAATTGCCTCAATGTTGCCCGGTACCCGTCCGAGCATCTGTTTGGCTTCGTGACCGACCGCTTGAATGATTCGACGACCACCCCCGCCGCTTTCGTGTCGAATCGCAACAACGGAGGGCTCATCAAGCACGATGCCTTTACCACGCACATAAATGAGCGTATTGGCAGTGCCGAGATCGATCGCCATGTCGCTAGAGAAGTAACTGCGCAGAAATCCGAACATGAAGGAAAAACCAATAAAGTCGACAATAAACCACTGGGTTCGTCACAAAAAATCGTCTGCAAACCCGTGGACAAATGATGCGCGGCCAGCACAAACACAATTGCTGAGAGAAAACCCGTAAACGTTATGGTTATCTCACTTTAAGCCTAGCCTGAAATGATAACTTATAATCACGGCTTCTACGTATCAAACGTTCGTCTTTACTCACAAAGCGAACCATGGGATTACCCTGACTTATGGCATTGACTGAGACCGACATCGCGTTTGTCGCCAAGCTGGCTCGACTGCACGTCACGCCCGATCAACAACCGGCGCTTAAACATGAGCTCAATCTGGTCATGGGTCTGATTGAGCAACTCCAATCGATTGACACCAAGGGCATTGAGCCGCTGGCCCATCCGCTTTCGGTACTACACGACATCGAACTGCGGTTACGCGAAGACGAGCGTTTGGCGACCAACACGATTGCACAACGTGACCATTTGATGCAAAACGCGCCGGCCACCGCCGATGGGTTGTTTCTCGTGCCCCGTGTGATTGAGTAAAGCCATGGCCCTCTTCCTCGACCAATACGCTGACATCATCGCCTTACGGCAAGCCCTAGACAACAAGCAAATCAGTGTCAAAGAGCTGACCCAAACATTGCTTGGTGAGATCAAACATCACGCGAACTTAAACGCCTTCGTTGACGTGCAAGCTGATCTCTCTTTGGCGCAAGCCGAAATCGCTGAGCAATCCATCGCTTGCGGTCAGGCTGGGGCTTTGACCGGCATTCCCTTGGCCCACAAAGACATTTTTGTAACCGAGGGTTGGCGTACCACCGCAGGCAGCCGCATGTTGGCAGATTACCGCAGCCCGTTCGATGCCACGGTGGTTCAGGCGCTTTTAAAGGCTCAAACCGTCAGCTTGGGCAAACTCAGTTGTGATGAATTTGCCATGGGATCGGGTAACGAACACGCAGCAACGGGTCCTGTGCGCAATCCTTGGGATCTGGATGTGGTCCCGGGTGGCTCCTCGGGGGGTTCGGCTGCAGCGGTTGCCGCCGGTTTGGTCTTGGGTGCCACGGGCACTGACACGGGCGGCTCAGTTCGCCAACCGGCCGCACTATCTGGTATCTGCGGCATCAAACCAACCTATGGCGTGGCGTCTCGCTTTGGCATGATTGCCTACGCCTCAAGTTTGGATCAAGCAGGCGTGATGGCCAGAAGCGCCGCCGATTTGGCGCTTTTACTAGATGCCATCAGCGGCTTTGATCCCAGAGACGCCACCAGCATCGAGACGTGCCGAGCAGTGGCCAATGCTCCCGGACGCATCTTGTCCGATTACACCCGCTTTAACAACAGAAACAACACCCAACCACTCGCGGGTTTGCGCATTGGTGTGCCCAATGAGTATTTTGGCGATGGCTTAAACAACGACGTGGCGCAAGCCATTGATCAAGCACTGGTCGTCTTAGAGTCACTTGGCGCCAAGCGGGTGTCGATCTCGTTACCCAACACAGCCCTATCAATTCCTGCCTACTACGTGATTGCGCCGGCCGAAGCCTCAAGTAATTTGGCGCGCTATGATGCTGTTCGCTATGGCCACCGCACCGAAACCTACACCGATCTGGCCGACATGAGTGCGCGCTCACGCACTGAGGGGTTTGGCGAAGAAGTGCGCAAGCGCATCATGATCGGGACCTATGTTCTATCACACGGCTATTACGATGCCTATTACCTTCAGGCGCAACGGGTTCGACGCCTGATTGCCCAAGACTTTCAGCGGGCGTTTGCCGACCAATGTGATGTGATCATGGGCCCTGTGACGCCCACAGTGGCACCGGCCATTGGTAGCCTGAGCACCGATCCAACCGCAGAATGGCTGGGTGATATCTACACCCTAAGCGTGAACTTGGCAGGACTGCCTGGTTTGTCGGTTCCCTGCGGTTTCGCACCGGGTCATCGTTCGCAACCCTTACCGGTTGGTTTACAGATGATCGGCAACTATTTCGACGAAGGGCGCTTGCTGGCTGTGGCGCATCAGTTCCAATTGGTGACTGATTGGCATCAAAGGCGTCCAGGAGCACCAACATGAACTGGGAAGTCGTAATCGGCCTAGAGGCCCACGTTCAACTGGCCACACAGAGCAAAATTTTTTCGAGCAGTTCAACCCAATACGGTGCCACCCCAAACACGCAGGCCAATGAAGTCGACATGGCTTTGCCCGGCAGCTTGCCGGTATTAAACCGCCAAGCCGTCGAGCATGCGATTCGCTTTGGCTTGGCCATCGGCGCCACCGTCTCACCTCGGTCTATTTTTGCACGTAAGAATTATTTCTATCCCGATCTTCCCAAGAACTACCAAATCAGCCAATACGAAATACCCGTGGTACTTGGCGGCACATTGCCATGTTTTGTGGATGGTAAAGCACTCACCTTTAACTTAACCCGCGCGCACCTCGAAGAAGATGCTGGCAAATCCATCCATGAAAACTTTGCAACGCCTGACGGTCGCCCCTGCTCAGGCATCGACCTGAACCGCTCAGGCACGCCTTTGCTTGAAATCGTCTCCGAGCCTGAAATGCGCTCTGCCGCGCAAGCTGTGGCTTACGCTCGCGCACTGCACGCCTTGGTGGTGTGGCTCGGCATTTGCGACGGCAACATGCAGGAAGGCTCGTTTCGCATTGATGCCAACGTGTCAGTGCGCCCGAAGGGCCAAGCGGCCTTTGGCACCCGGACAGAAACCAAGAACGTCAACTCATTTCGCTTCTTAGAACGTGCCATCTCGTATGAAATCCGCCGGCAAATCGAGCTGATCGAAGACGGTGGTAAAGTGGTACAAGAGACCAGACTCTACGATGCTGACCGTGACGAAACCCGCAGCATGCGCAGCAAAGAAGATGCGCATGACTATCGTTATTTTCCCGATCCAGATCTGCCACCACTGATCATCACGCCTGCGTGGATAGCACAAGTCAAAGACAGCATGCCTGAGTTGCCCAAAGAGAGGCGTCACCGTTTTGTGGAGGACTTGGGTTTATCTAGCGAAGACGCGGCTCAGCTGTGTCAAGATCGTCAAATTGCCCAGTATTTCGAGGCAGTTGCGAACGCCCTGCCCAGTGGGCAGGCCAAGCTAGCGGCCAACTGGGTGATGGGCGAGGTGGCCGCGGCACTGAACCGCGAAGAAAAAGACATCGATGCCTGCCCCCTATCCGCGGGCGCTTTGGCCAAACTTTTGGCCAGAATCTCGGACGGTACGATTTCTAACAAAATCGCGCGCGAAATCTTTACTGACATGTGGGCCAACAGCACGTTAGACGCTGATGCCATCATTGAGGCTAAGGGCCTAAAGCAAATCAGCGACAGTAGCGCTATCGGTGCCATGGTTGACGAGGTCATCGCCAGCCAACCCGCCATTGTCCAAGAGTATCGTGCGGGCAAACAAAAGGCTTTTAATTCCTTGGTTGGCCAGGTGATGAAATTGGCCAAAGGCAAAGCCAATCCCGCCCAAGTCAACGATCTTTTAAAGCAGCGCTTAGACGGCTAGTCTCGAATCAAGCGTGTGATGATGAACACGCTGTTTTTGAGTTGTGGGGGATCGTGACCGCGCTAGAGTAGCCACTTTAGGGGCCATTTGCGCTTACGCCACCGATAACAGCCCTGTGGCCCCCAAGAATGCGCCAATGGCCAACAACCAAAACATATGGATCTTGCCCCAAAGCACCAAGCCAACGGTTACTGCTGTCACTAACCAAAAGGGCCAATCGCCAAGCGACGAGGTTCCCGTGTTGGCAAGCGTCCAACCTGAGGCAATCAGCAAAGCCACCACGATTGGGCTCATACCTTGCTTGAAGGCGCGCACGCCTGGTTTGTGGCCGTTTTTATGAATCCAACGCGCAGTAGAAAATACCATCAGTGATGAGGGCAACAACATCGCAATCATGAGAGCGGCCGCCCCAAAAAAAGCCCAACCATAGCTGCCGTTGTTCAAACCCACATTCCAACCCAAAAGCGCCACAAACAAAACATTGGGCCCTGGTGCGGCTTGGGCAATCACCACTGAGGCACTCATTTGATCGTCAGTCAGCCAACCATGCGTATCAACCAACAGGTGGCGCATTTCAGGTAACAAGACCAAGGGCCCACCCATGGCAACAGCAGAAAGCAAAAGAAAGTTTTGAATCAGGGTGAGCCAATCGTCCCACGACATGGCAATCGAAAGTGTCCCCATCAAGCGCTCCGCTCTCGGGTTTGAATGCACCAATAGGCATAACCACAAGCCGTGATCCCGAGCAGTAACAGCACGTACATCACGCGCCACTCCAAGAGCGCGACCAGCACAAAACTGGCCAGCGCCAATATCGCGCAGACGGTGACACCCATCACATTGGATCGCAGTGCCGTTAACAGACGCAGACCGGTGGCAATAATGAGACCGGCGGCCACCGATCCCATGCCTCTCAGTGCATCGACCACCTGCGGTTGGTCATTAAACTGGGCGTAGAGCACCGCCAGTATCAACACCACGCCCGTTGGCACCAAAAACATACCAGCCACAGAGACAATCGAACCAATCACCCCAAAATGCCGGGCACCAATCACGATACTCATGTTGATGGCGGGGGGGCCAGGCATGGTTCGAGCCACCGCCCAGTCTTCAAGAAACTCTTCGCGGGTCATCCATTTTTTTTGAACGACCAACCCCCGTTCAATGAACGCCACAATGCCACCGAAGCCTTGCAGCGCCAACAAACTAAAAAAAACAAATAACTCTCGTAACGATTCGGGCTTGGCGCGATCGGCGTTTGACTTAACGCGATCCTGTGGTGGATTCATGAGAAGCAATGGACATTGGAAATAAAATCATATTTAGCCACAATGGCAGGGTCTTGTCAGCCCAGATGAGGTGCTGTTTTAACCTAAATTTTAGCGGCCTATATCCCGAGTCAAAAATACAACGACGGCAATGTCCTATTTGTTTGGGGCAAGTGGGCCTTCAACTGATGACGACACCGAGTACAACGCTACCGGCTGGGCTGCAACCGAATCAATTGTCCATCGGTACGGTCGGTCAGGATATAAATTAAACCATCAGGTCCTTGGCGCACATCCCTGACGCGCTGACCGAGCTTGGGTAACTCGACAGATTGACTGATAACTTGATTGCCATCGAGCACAAGTCGCACCAAGTGTTGAAACTTCAACGAACCCACCAGAAAATTACCCCGCCATTCGGGACCATACCGATCACTGGTGACTTGAGCCATGCCAGAAGGCGCAATCGATGGGGTCCATTGGGTCACCGGCTGGGCCATGCCGGGCGCTGCTGTGAGGCCGGCACCGATCGTGCTGCCACCATAATTAACCCCGTACGTGATCACCGGCCAGCCGTAATTGACGCCCGGTTTAATCAAGTTCAATTCATCGCCACCTTGCGGACCATGCTCGTGCATCCACAGCGCACCATCGGCGGCAATCACCGCGCCTTGAATGTTGCGATGACCATAACTCCAGATCTCTGGGGCGACTCCCGCTTGGCTGACAAAAGGGTTATCCGCTGGCACACTCCCATCTGGATTTAAGCGAACCACCTTACCAATGTGCTGGTCGAGCCCTTGCGCTTGTTGCATCAAATGGAAACGGTCGCCAAGACCCAACAACAACGTACCATCGGTTTGTTGCACCAACCGACAACCAAAATGGAAACCACCGGCATAAGTGGGCTTTTGCCTAAAGATCACCCGTACGTCATCTAACTGGCGATTGTCAGCTGACAATACCGCACTGGCCAGGGCTGTTGAGTTATTCGCTTGATTATTGTCATCGCCCTCTGGCGCCGTATAGCAAAAGTACAAGCGTCGATTGTTTTTGAAATCCTGATCAGTGATGATGTCAAGCAAACCCCCTTGGCGCCCGGCTTGAATAGGTGGCAAGCCTTTAATCGGCTCCCCCACTTGCCCATCGGCGGAGACCACCCGCAGGCGGCCCGCGCGCTCGGTGACAAGCATTTGGTTTTGGTCGATAAAGGACAAAGCCCAAGGATTTTGCAAGCCACTGGCAACCACTTCAGGCGTTATTGAGGTGGCAGACGCCGTTAGCGAAAGCCCTAGACAAGCCAAGCCATTTAGCCATCGCAGCGTTTTCATTACAGAGAACCTCCTTTTTGACCGGTGTCAAAGAGTTGACACAACTTCGCTCTTTCTTGATGATGACGATGCCCCCTGAACCGATCCACTGGCTTTGACAATGAAGCCGCCGTCAAGGAAGATCAAACGCAAATTGACGATACCCCACAATCACGCGCAACCACAACCGAACAGAAAACACCGAACAGAAAACACCGAACAGAAACCATGCTCACATCCAAATTTTTATGCCCAACAACCATCCATTTCGGATCGGGTGTCAGTCAACAACTGCCAGCCCTTCTAAGCACGCTTGACACCAAGAAGCTTTTTCTGGTGGTTGATTCAGCGCTATTGAGCACCCCGTTTTATCAATCTGTCAAAGCGAGCCTTGATAACAGCCCCACCAATACCGTCTTATTTAGTGAAATCGAATCAGACCCAAGTTCGAACACCGTTCAAAAAGCCTTTGAACAAGCACAACAACATCAAGCAGATAGTGTGCTTGCAATCGGTGGCGGCAGCGCCATGGACGTCGCCAAAGCCGTGGCCATCCTAATGGTGCACGGCGGAAAAATTCACGATTTCGAGGGTTCCGAGAAATTCAACCAACCTGGATTACCACTTATTGCCATCCCAACAACGGCGGGCACCGGTTCTGAGGTTTCAGGATCTTGCGTCATCACGGATAGCGACACCAATCGCAAGATGTCGATTCGACATGCCCAGCTCAATCCGGCGCGCTTCGCACTGCTAGACCCCGATGCACTGGTCACTTTGCCCGCCTCGGTAGCAGCGCACGCTGGGCTAGACGCTTTTGTACACGCGCTCGAATCATTCACTTCTTTGAAAGCCACCCCCATCACCGACGCTTTAAACCTAAAGGCTATCGCCCTCATCAGTCATGATTTACGAGCCTTTGTCAAAGACCGAAGTAACCAACAAGCTGCACTGAACATGTTGCTAGGTTCGGCCATGGCAGGGATGTCATTTGGTCAAACCGGCCTGGGCAATGTGCACTGTATGGCTCGCTTTGTCGGCGCCAAGTATCATGTTTCACATGGCCTCTCAAATGCATTGTGTTTGACAGCAGTCGCAGACTTCAACCGTGTCGCTGAACCCTCGAAATACGCTCAAATCGCTCAAGCGATGGGTGTTTTAAGTCAGCAAGAAGACGAGCAAACCATGGCGCAACGGGCCGTCCAAGCCATTGCGGCCTTGTGTCGGGACGTTGGTATCCCTAGTGGGCTGCACCACGTCGGCGCCAAACCACAGGACTTCGAGGCCATGGCCGCTGATTGCGTCACAGCGAACTACACCCCATGGAATCCAAGGCCAACAGATCATGCCGCTTTCGTGGCTCTGTTTGAAGCGGCGTATTAGCGTCGTATCATTTTGGGGTAGGGGCCATCAATCAATTCATACGCTCTCAAAATCAGCTCTCTGACCGCACGACGACTGACTTTACCCTGAGGATTTCTAGGCAATGCCTCAACAGCTAGAAAGAGTCTTGGGTGTTTGTGACGAGACAGTGGTTTCACCCGTTCTTGAGCCACCGACTCCCAGCCTTCAAAGGCCAACTCAGCCACTGCCACAATGATTTCACCCCAATAGTCTGACGGCACAGCAGTCACGCACACCTGCGTTGAAGCACCGAGTGTTGACAGCAATGCCTCAATTTCGTCTGGGTTGACCTTAAAACCACCTGTTTTGATGACATCGGCCATTCGTCCGGTTAACACCAAGCGGCCCGCCGCATCGATATGGCCCAAGTCACCTGTTTGATGCCAGCCATCAGGTTCATGGCTAGCAAAGCCATCGGGCGTGATCATGCCGCAGGACATGTGTGGCGCCCTGAGCCAAACCTCGCCATCACTGCCGTCACTCTCGTCGCTATTATCTTGAAGACCCACTTCAATCCGCAGCTCAACGCCCGGGGCCGGGTGACCCACGCAAGCACCTGCGGGTATGTTCGGCGCCGAAAAATAGTCATGTGTATCTGCCATTGACAATACCGTGATGGGATTGACACACTCTGACTTACCATAAGTGACTCGGACGACCGGACCAAACATCGCACAAGCCCGTGCGTATAGCAGCGCTGTCAATGGTTGCGTGCCTGTAAAGATACATTCCACCTGCTTAAAAGACTGCCCTTCAAAAGCACTTGTGATTTTGGCTAAAACAGTCGGTGGTGCAAAGATGGCTCTCAACCGAGGATCTTGTAGCTGCTCGCGGATTTTTTCAATGACGACCCCATCGAGCAAAACAGCATGTCCGCCAAGATCACACCAAGCGTATGCCAACAACGAAGAGCCGTGCACAAAAGGGGTCATTAAAAGGATTTTGTCACCAACCCTTGGAACAAAGGGCAAAGATGCCTTGAGCATCTGCTCTCCTAACCACCGATCCATGTGCCGATATAAGACGCCCTTGGGCTTGCCCGTCGTACCAGAGGTAAAGAGAATTCGGCCAACCAGCGTTGCCTGAACCCCTGCAAACACCCCTTTTTTTATTGGGGGAACCGCTGCGGTCGTGGCGATGGCATCCAGACAGACGGTATTAAGACCCAACCCACCGAGTACTGCCTGACGCGCCTTTAGCGTCAACACATGCGAGACCTTTGCCAATTTGGCGCACCAATCAATTTCTTCTTCAGTGCTGTACCAACTGATCGGCACTTCACCAGCACCTGTTATGCGAACCGCATAGGAGGCGACCACAGCGCCCACACTGTTGGGCAAAAGCGTGGCAATGGGCAAGCCGGCTTGCGCATCAACTTGGGTAGACAACATCATCGCCAATTGGTGCGCTCGATCACACAATTCGCGGTAAGTCAGGTAACACCCATCACCATCGGATACCGCGATGGCGCTCTCAAAACGGTCTGCCAGCGTGTGTAAGCCAGCAGACCAATCAATAGTGACTGGCTTATCGATGATAGGCCTCTTTGATTAAAAAATAGCGTTGCAATTAAGTCGCCACGTGTTTAACGCTCAAAAATCGATTTCAGACTACGAATGGATTCCAATCGCGACACTCGGCTGTATAACGTTTGTGCCGTAAACGGCATGTCGACACCCAGGGCTTTTGCAGATTCGAGACAGTCGATGAACTTAGCGCGCATGCCGGCTTCGTCTAACGGTTTACCGGCGTTACCGAGTGGGAATCGAATCGGACCAGAATCCAAAGAGCGGCCATCCATTAAGGTCACCACCACACGGTCTGTCAAAGCTGAGGACGGCTCAAGCGGGCAAGGTTCTTCATTGATTTGCACGCTAACCTTTTCAAACAACGCTTGAACATCTGGCTGAAGCACAAACTCATCGGTCAGCTGCCGCAAGCCAACATCACGCTTAAGCACCGCACTGGCCATGGCAAACTCGATACTAAACTTCGCTTCTAGTCCGGTCTGCGGTCGGTGGTTACGCAACATCGAGGCCTGCGCTGGGCCTATCGTGCACGTAATGTGATCAATATCCGATGGTGTGAGATTGTGTGCGGCGACCAAGTCAAGCATGCCGTCAACGGCGCGATGACATGAATAACAGATGGGGTAACGTTTGATCGACAGGCCTGTTTCTAAAATACGGGGTTGTTGACCCAATCGGTCAGCAGCTGATAGGCGATCGGCATCTTGTTTGACTGATAACGCGTTCAAATAGCCAGCCGGGTGTTCAAAGGCGTCCGGTGATGCGGTAATACCGATCTTGGCCAATCGGACCGCTTCAATCCCGTTTGCGGCCGCTCGACCCGCATGCAAGGGTTTGGTCATACTGCCAAAATTGGCAACCAGCCCGCTCGCCATGCTCGCGGCGATTGCCAAGGCATTGGACGCCTGCTCTTCATTGAGCTGATGCAAAACCGACACGGCCGCGGCGACGGCGACCGTACCCAACACACCTGTGGGGTGCCAACCTTTCAGGTGGTATTTACCAGGCTCACGATAAACCAACTCAGACCAGACCTCGTAACCCACCACGTAGGCTTGCAGCGCCTGCTCACCGCTCGCATTCAAGTAATGCCCTTCTGCCAAAATCGCCGGTACCAAAACGGTGCTTGGGTGTCCTGACATGGCGACGTCATCGTAGTCCAAGGCATGCCCAGCCGTGGCGTTAATGCACGCAGCAATCGGTGCCGGCTTGAACACATTGGCAAAGCCCAAGGGTGCCTCTTGCGGCGTTTGATATTGCTCATAATGCGCCATCAGCAACTGAACAACAGGCTCCTTTGAACCCGCCATCATGGTGCCAATCGTGTCGATAAATCCAAGATTAGCAATAGCCATTGCTTGCGCTTGCGCTGAACCAAAAGTCGGCTTGGCAACGTATTGGGCCAGCGATTTTGTTAAGTGATTCGTCGTGGTCATAATCTTTTCCGTTATTGGCTCAAAACGAGCGTGGCATACCCAATATGTGCTCACCGATGTAAGACAACACAAGATTGGTGGAAATGGGTGCAATTTGAAACAGACGGGTCTCGCGCCATTTGCGTTCGACATCGTACTCACGCGCATAGCCAAAGCCACCGTGATTTTGCAAGCACGCCTCAGCCGCATGCCAGGCCGCATCAGAGGCCAACAACTTACCCATGTTGGCGTCATCACCGCACGGTAGCCCCTGGTCAAACAGTGCCGCTGCCCGTCTCAAGACGAGGTCTGCCGCCTGCGCTTCGGCATAAGCCCGTGCCACTGGAAATTGTACGGCTTGGTTTTGTCCAATCGGCCGGTCAAAAACACGTCGCTCAGACACATACGCGACTGACTTTTGTGTAAACCATCGGGCATCTCCAATGGCCTCTGCTGACACCAAAATACGTTCGGCGTTCATGCCATCGAGGATGTAACGAAATCCCTTACCCTCTTCACCGATCAAACTGTCAGCCGGAATGCGCAAATTGTCAAAAAACACCTCTGTCGTGTTGTGATTGACCATCGCCTTGATGGGCTTAATCTCAAGCCCTTTGTTGCGCGCTTGGCGAATATCGATCAAAAAAACCGACAATCCCTCACTTTTTTTCTTGACCTCGTCTAGTGGCGTGGTGCGAGCCAAGAGCAGCATCAAATCAGAATGCAGCGCACGCGAGGTCCACACTTTCTGACCATTGATCACATACTCATCACCATCGCGCACCGCTCGTGTTTTGAGTTTGGTGGTGTCAGTCCCTGAAGTGGGCTCAGTCACACCAAACGCCTGGAGCCGCAAACGACCAGCGGCAATCTCAGGCAGGTACTTTTCTTTTTGGGCGTCACTGCCGTGGCGCAGCACCGTGCCCATGGTGTACATCTGAGCATGGCATGCACCCGCGTTACAGCCTGAAGCGTGAATCTCTTCCAATATCACCATCGCTGCCCGCAAAGGCATCCCACTGCCGCCATAGGCCTCGGGAATCAAGGCACCCAAGAAGCCAGCATCCGTGAGCGCTTTGACGAACTCGGTGGGGTACGCCTCTGTTTCTTCAAGGTCGCGCCAATAGCGGCCGGGAAAGTCAGCACAAACTCGGCGCACGCTCTCCCGAATGTCAGCAAAGTCCTCACCGCAGGCGATACTCAAATGATTGATAGTGGTCATCATTGTCTCTTTAATTAACTCAACGCTGCCCTAGGCGGCACGCCGTTGGGCTGCCGTCTGATAGTTGTGCGGCAATCCCGCACGCGCAATCGCACCTTGCAAGCTGACATCTGGTAGGGCTTGCGAGATGATCTCGCGCACTTGCACCAACTGCCCGAGGTCCACGCCCGTGTTGTAACCCATTGAATCGAGCATAAAGCAAAGGTCCTCCATCACAATGTTGCCACTCGCGCCAGGTGCAAAGGGACAACCACCGAGGCCTGCCAAGGACGCATCAAAGCGTGTGATGCCACAATCCAAAGCCGCACTGACGTTTGCCAAACCGGTGCCGCGAGTGTCGTGGAAATGAGCCGCTACGGGCGTGTCGCCAACTTCTTTAAGTACCGCTTGGAAGACCTCTCGAACTTGGATAGGATCGGCATAGCCAACGGTATCTGCCACCACCAATTCATCTGCACCGGCCTGAACCAACTGAACAGCTCGCTTAACCACCGCTGAAACCGCAACACGACCCTCATAGGAGCACCCCAAAGCTGTGGACAAACCGCCCGTGATGATGGGTCGTTTGCCTTCAGGCTGCGCCTTAATTAGTGCCACGATGCTTTTGAAGTCAGCCACCGACTCATCGGGTTCGCGACGTACGTTTTTTAGATTGTGCGTGTGGCTCACTGACATCACAAAGTTGAGCTTTTGCACGCCCAACTCAATGCCACGCTGTGCCCCCCTTAAATTGGGAATGAGCGCGGCCACCATTAGATTGGGAATGCGCAGCGACTCGGTGGTCACTTCAGCCGCGTCGGCAAACTGTGGGATGAGCTTGGGAGGGACATATGAAGTCACCTCAATTTCACCGATGCCAGCAGCCGCTTCGGCAGCAATCCAAGCAAGCTTTCTGTCAGTCGGCATAAAGGTGGGATGAATTTGCAAACCGTCTCGTAGGCCCACTTCGCGCAAAATAATTTTCTGTTTCACCGCAAACTCCTTGCTTAACATGGTTCGATACCGATTTTCTCTATGAAAAATCCGCTCTATTTGCCCTTGAAGCTGGGCTTACGCTTTTCGTTAAAGGCCAGCACACCCTCCATCCGATCTTCGGTATCGATCAAATGGTTATATGCCTCAACTTCAAATCGCAAAGCCGTGCGTAGCTCCATCTGACCACCATATCGAATGGACTTTTTGACTTGACGCACCGACAAGGGTGCATTGCCGGCAATGATTTCGGCTGTCTCTAGTGCTCGAACCAAAACATTGGACGGTTCGCAAACTTCATTGACCAGCCCCCAACCCAACGCTTTTTCTGCATCGAAAGGGCGACCCGTCATGATGATTTCTTTGGCACGACGCTCACCAATGGCACGCGGCAAGTTTTGTGTGCCGCCAGCACCGGGCATGATACCCAAGGTCGCTTCAGTCAAAGCGAATCGGGCGGACTGGCTGGCGTATATAAAGTCACACGACAAAGCAAGCTCCAAGCCACCCGCATAGGCATGACCGTTCACAGCGGCAATAATGGGAACCGGTAGGTCAACCAGTGTCCAAAACATCCGCTCAAAGAGTTCGTGTTGCAAGGTCCACTGTCGCTTGGTCATGCCATTGCGCTCTTTTAAGTCACCGCCCGCGCAAAAAATCTTCTCACCAGCGCCCGTTAATACGACGCAACGAATGTCGCCAGCGTCCTCAGTGAGTCGGTTCCACAAATCCAACAAATCATGACCGACTTGTGTGTTGATCGCATTTCCGACATGGGGACGATTTAATGTCACCTGCAAGACATGGTTACCGACCCGATTGAGGGTCACGGTTTCGTAGGTGGGAAAGGCGTTCATTTACTGATTACTCCTTTTAAAAGACTGTTGTGCTCGCCGAGTTTGGGCGGTGCGCTTCTAGGCGAGGGGCGTTGCCCATCAAAACTTAACGGTAATCCAAGAAATCTCATGGCTGTGCCAGGCACATCTTGCACCAGACCCATGGCCGCCGTCTGGGGATGCGCTAGCATCTGCGCCAAATTGTTGACCGGTGAGCACGGAATTCCATGTGTTTCAAGAACATCAACCCAATAGTCGGTGCTTTGCTGAGCGATCAGCGGCTCAATGAGACCATAGAGAATGGTTTGGTGTTTGACACGGTTGGGGTTATCAACAAACCTGGGGTCTGTTGCCCATTCAGGGCGATTTAGAACCACTGTCAATTTGCGAAAAAGTTTGTCACTACCGGCTGCGATAACAACTTCGCCATCGCTCGTGACATAGCCCTTATACGGCACGATACCTGATGCACCAGAGCCCTGACGTGAGGCCAATTCGCCGCTGGCCAAGTACTGCGATGCCATCAAGGACACCCAACAAGAAGCCGTTTCAAATAATGAAACATCGACCACTCGACCCTTGCCAGTGTGTTGACGTTCTAATAATGCACCAAGGCTACCAATCACAGCCCACATGCCTGTACCCATATCAACAAGAGAGGCGCCAACACGCACCGAGGGACGACCAGGCTCACCTGTCGTACTCATAATGCCACTGAAGGCTTGCATCAAGGGATCGTATCCTGGCTTGTCTTTTAATGGCCCTTGCCGACCAAAAGCACCCAAGTTGCAATAGATCAGTGAGGGTTTCAGTGCCAACAGCGTGTCGGCATCAATGCCAAGCTTTTCAACTTGGCCTGGTCTTAAATTCTGAATGACGATATCGGCCTCTGACAGAATCAATGCTTTAAGGCGCTCGATCTGCTCGGCATCCCTTAAGTCGCAAACGATCGACAGTTTGTTTCGGTTTAGGGCTTGAAAATATGCTGATGCCCCTTCCCAGAACGGTGGCCCCCACCCCCGCGCGTCATCACCTTCAGGCTTTTCTACTTTGATGAGACGAGCGCCAAGCTCGCTGAAAATTTGTCCAGCAAACGGGGCTGCCACACTGTTACTGATCTCGATCACCGTTAGACCTGCGAACGGACTCGCGCTTAACGTATGATCAGGTTGCTGACTTTTGGCATTATCCATAAACAGCTCATTTTCCTAAAAGTGGGGTGCGATATTAATTTGCGGACAAAAGCGAGACAGCAACGCATTGTACGGACAATGATAACTTCATCAAGTTCACTGTTATCCGTACTAACCATTATTAACTTTAGACAACCCATCACGTTAAAACTCAGGCAATGACATTAGCAAAATACCAAAATGAGTCACTGGGGCCACGATACCTTTGGCTACATGACTGCCTACTCACCGATATACGCGAGGGTAAGTACCCCGTCGGCAGTCATTTCCCCACGGAAGAGAAAATTGCCATCAAATATCAAGTCAGCCGACACACCGTCAGGGAGGCGACTCGTCTGCTCGTTGAGAATGGACTCATTCGTCGTCGTCGCAGCTCCGGCACAGTCGTCACTGCCAAAGAGCCTAGCGTCGAAAAGCCTTACGTTGCCGCCCTAGGCTCGATGAAAGAATTGATGGATTACACCCACAACACCCGCTTGGTCGTGTTCGATACAGAAAACATTACCCTCAAAAAGGCTCAAGCCGAATCGCTAGGCGTTGAACCTCAGTCAAGCTGGCTTATGCTGCATGCCTATCGGCACCAGTTACAGCGCAAGGAACCCATCTCATACAGCCAGGTCTATCTGCGCCCCGCCTATGCTGACATTGCGAAAAAATTAAAGGGCAATCACGTCAGCATTTTTAACCTCCATGCTGATTTGTTCGGTATCCCTGTTGATACTGTTATTCAACGCATTGAGGCAGCCACGATCCCCGCGGCGGCCGCCCTTGAACTCGGTGTATCGGCCAAAGCACCCACCCTTAAAATGACGCGTATCTACCTTGACGAGGCAAAAAACGTCATGAGCGCATCACACAATTTTTATAGTCCTGACCGTTTTGAGCTAGAAACACGCTGGCATCGGACCCATCCCGATGAGCCCTAATAAAACGGGGGGGGATGCCTCAGAATGCCTTTTTGGGGTTGATCTCGGTGGCACCAAAACCGAAATCGCGGTGCTTGACCCTCAGGGTCAGTTTCTGCATCGCGCTCGCTTACCGACGCCAGCGAGCGACTACCTTGCAATCCTGCACAACATTGCCCAATTACTCAGCCATGCTCAGGGCGAAACACGCATCCGCGCTCAGGCGCTTGGAATCGGTGCACCCGGCGCGCCAATACCTGAAACGGGTCAGCTCAAAAACGCCAATACCACCTGCCTGATTGGGCAACCGCTGGCCATCGATTTACAACGCTTGCTTGAAATCCCTGTTTTTTTAGAAAATGACGCCAACTGTTTCACCTTGTCTGAAGCCACCGATGGCGCGGCAAGCCAAGACAGAACCGTATTTGGTGTGATTTTGGGCACGGGGGTCGGCGGCGGTTGGTTTATCAATTGGCACTTGCACACGGGTCGCCAACACATTGCCGGCGAATGGGGACACAATCCGTTACCCACTTTCGCGAGTATGGCGAGAACAATCCAGCTACCAAGTCGGGCCTGTTATTGTGGTCAACGCGACTGCATAGAAACCTACCTTTCAGGCCCCGGTTTGAGTCAGACCTACACCGATATCGGCCCCAAGCAAGCCAGTGCTGACACCATTGCCAATCGGTACATGCGCGGTGAACCCCAAGCGCAGCAAGCCATGACCATCTACGTGATGCAGTTGGGCGCGGCGCTTGCCACCGTCATCAACGTGATGGATCCAGACTGTATTGTGTTGGGTGGGGGGTTAAGTCAGATGCCTTGGCTTTACGAAAAACTGCCGCGAGAACTCGAGCGATTTGTGTTCAGTGCGTCGGTTCAAACCAAGATTGTGAGAGCCAAACACGGTGACTCAAGCGGCGTTCGAGGCGCCGCTTGGTTGTCACAGAAAGCATTTAGCTGAGATCACTGACCAGTGAGGCCAACGTAGCGTCAGGCAAGGCATCAACATGCATGGGGTACTCTTTGTGGTCACAGCCAACCATCAGTTGCGCACCGCTCTTCAGCGACTTCTTCATTTCGTCGTTCAACTCAAACCGCAAAAAATGCACCGCAGCGGTTTTAACATCGGTTGAGCGCTCCAAATCTTCATCAGCGATGGCGTAAACGCGAGCCTGACCCTCCACTTGCACAAAGATCCGGTGCTCGACACCCACCAACTTGCCTAACGCAATTTTGCGATCGGCTTCGTTGATGTATTCAATTTGCATGGTGGCTTTGAAATTCGAACCGTCAGGAACCAAGGGATCGTAGGCTTCGATCTCTTCCATGATGCCTTCTTCTTCAAACACCTTCTCAACACGCAACATTTCTTGAATCTGATAGCGCATCAGTAATTCGTTCTCAAAAATGAGCACGATGTGCTCACCCAAGTGAACCGAACGCAAACGACGCTCGGCCATTGCTTTCTGACGCATTTCTGGGCGGGCCTTGTGGTAAGCCTCTAACGACATGAGGCTTTCGCGCGTGATCTTGCCCATAAACATACCTCCTTGTGTCTCGTTAATCGTTTCAGTCAGTCAACATCTTTTTACAAACCATAGGCTTTGACAATCAATGTCAGTGGGTGGGCCATTTCGGCTTCTTTCAAGCCGTTCTCACGCATACCCTGAGCAATGTGGTGACCCGCCAGTTGACAGTCTGAGCTGATGTAATTGGGCTCTTTGTTGGCCATTGCTTTGAAAACTGGCTTACCGATCTTCATGGCCATGTTGTGATACTCCTTTTTCACACCCCAAGTGCCCGAATGGCCCGAACACCGCTCGACCACATTGACCTCAGTGCCTGGCACCAAGTTCAAGATCTCAGCAGTTTTCTTACCAACGTTTTGTACCCTTGAGTGGCAAGGCACGTGATAGCTCACATGACCCAACTCATGTTTAAAGTCGGTCTTGAGCAAGCCTTCTTTATTGCGAGCAATGAAGTACTCAAACGGATCCCACATGGCCGCTTTAACGAGTTGAGAGTCTTCACAATCCGGGAACATCAATGGCAGTTCTTGCTTAAACATCAGCGTGCAAGACGGAATTGGCGTCACGATGGCATAGCCTTCTCGAGCTAACTTAGCCAACTTAGGCATGTTCTTTTCTTTGTTGGCCGCCACGGCGTCTAAATCGCCGAGTTCCAACTTAGGCATGCCACAACAAGCTTCTTTCTCAACCAACACATAGGGAATCTCGTTGTGATTGAGAATCGCCAACAAGTCCTGACCAATGCCAGGCTCGTTGTAATTGATGTAACAGGTTGAAAAGATGGCGACTTTGCCTTGGGTGCGATCACCGTTGCGAACAGGCCAAGCAGCCGACTTTTCAGCAATTTGGGGGAATGTCTTTTTAGCGTACTCTGGAATCCAAGCGTTTTTATCAACGCCCAACGTGGATTCCATGACCGAACGCATGGCTTTGGTTTTATTCAAAGCGTTGACAGACTCAGTCACGAT
Organism: uncultured Burkholderiaceae bacterium; assembly: GCA_937888805.1. Taxonomy (GTDB): domain Bacteria; phylum Pseudomonadota; class Gammaproteobacteria; order Burkholderiales; family Burkholderiaceae_B; genus Algicoccus. Next base: position 10,102 of record CALBEY010000109.1, on the reverse strand, counting down.
TGGGATACCTGCAAACTTACCCATGGTATCGGTCGACGACAACAACTTGTCGCGCATCGTGGTCTCACCTTTCTTGAACTTGACGGCTTTGGCACGCAACATCAAGTGTGGAAAGTCCAAGTCAAAGGGGTGTGGTGGCACGTAAGGGCACTTTGTCATGTAACAGACGTCACACAAAAAGCACTGATCGACGACCTTAACGTAATCGGCCTTGTCGATGCCGTGAACTTCGCCGTCTTCGGTCTCATCGAGAAGATCAAAAAGGGCTGGAAACGAACCACACAGTGAAACACAGCGACGGCAGCCATGACAGATATCGAATGCGCGCTCGAGTTCCGCGTTCAGCTTCGTTTCGTCATAAAAGTCTGGATTGTTCCAATCCAATGGGTGTCGTGTCGGGGCTTCTAAATTGCCTTCGCGTGTGGACATGTGCCGCTTCCTTGATGATGTTCTTCAGTCGGGGGGTGAAACAAACGCGTTTAAAGCGTAGCGTGCCCCGAACCAACGAGCGCGGGGCACGCATCCGACTGTTTCAGTCGGTTATGACGGTGTACTTATTCGACGACTGTGTCGAGGGCCTTCTGAAAACGGTTGGCGTGTGAGCGCTCGGCTTTTGCCAATGTCTCAAACCAATCAGCGATCTCATCAAAACCTTCTTCACGAGCGGTCTTGGCCATGCCAGGGTACATATCGGTGTACTCGTGCGTTTCGCCAGCCACTGCGGTCTTCAAGTTGTCCGTTGTCGAACCAAAAGGCATGCCAGTCGCTGGATCACCTGCTGCCTCGAGGAATTCGAGGTGGCCGTGTGCGTGGCCTGTTTCGCCTTCAGCAGTCGAACGAAACAGTGATGCGACATCATTCTGACCTTCAATGTCAGCTTTGTTCGCGAAGTAAAGATAGCGACGGTTAGCTTGTGACTCACCGGCGAAAGCCTCTTTCAGACAGGCTTCAGTCTTGGAACCTTTGAGATGCATAAAAACCTCCTAGCAGTTAGAAGAAAACGAACGATCAATCGACCAAAAATGTGTTGATCAATGATGCTCTGATTGCAGTTTAGGGGAGTCGTGCGAATTATAAAAATCATTTTTAACTACGAAGTCGATAGAAAAATCCTAACGCCTGGGGACTAAAACCATCACCGAAAGAGGCGAAAAGGTTTTTTTTCATTTGATATTAAGGGTTAACCCACTTTTGTTTAAGTAGACTGACAGCTGTTAACTGTCAAAACAGCGTAACAAACAAAAATAACGTCACAACGTTGTTCAACAAAATGCATTTCTTGCCGTAAAGACACTAATGATCATTTGTTTTTTGATAAACGACAACCCCGGCAGCTGGCTCATGGATCACGTGGGCGCGTAAATCCGCCCCAAACACCCGCTGAATGGTGTCTTCGGTCAAGATCTCGCGGGTTGGTCCTTGAGCAGCCAAAACACCAGCTGACAAGACAATCAAACGATCACACCACTGCGCGGCTAAGGTCAGGTCGTGCAACGCGATCACCACGCCCGTGTTTTGTGCGGCCAATTGCCGGCAGCAAGCCAATAGTGTTTGCTGGTGCAGGGGGTCTTGGTTTGCGGTGGGTTCATCAAGCAACAACCAAGCGCGCTGTTGATGCCGCTCAATGGCCAATAGCTGAACCAAGGCGCGTGCGAAATGCACACGCTGCTGTTGTCCCATAGAAAAAGCCGCCATAGACCGCGGCAGCCAATTCGACACGCCCGCCATGGCAGCGGCTTGGTCGATCAACAGCGCGGCAGCCTTAGGCGCAAGGTCTCCAAAAGCGTATAAGCCCAATTGCAACACTTGCTCGACCGTCAAATGAAAATCATTGGGTAATTGCTGCGCCATGACAGCCCGCAAGCGGGCAAGCGCTTTGACATCAAGGCTAGACAATGGCTTTTTATCAAGCGCTGTTTGACCGCTGACCCCAGCCATTTGCCCCGCCAAAACCGCGAGCAACGTTGATTTGCCAGCGCCATTGGGACCGATCACACCCGTCACATGGCCCCGCTCAATCGACAGACTGAGATCACGCAATACTCTTGAGCCGCCCCGATTGACGGACACGTTTTGCAGTTCATACGTCATAACAAGTACCAAAATAGACAAGGACCATCGAGTTGCTTGAACAACTCAACTGAGCTTTTGCAAAACGTTTTCTAACATGGTCGGCTCTACACCCCTAAATCCAACGTAAGGCTCGGCATGTAGGACGACGATTAAAAAGGTCACCCAAACGCTTAAGCAGTACATGACCAGTGGCACCAGAGCTGCCCGTTTTTCGTGCTTGTAAACCAGCAGCAATGAAATCGCGGCATTGAGCGCCAAGAACACGCACAACAGATACCGCAAGCCTTCTTTGTCCTGAATACCCAATGAAAACCTTAAGTCATGTTCCTCCCGCAAAGCGTCAACTGCACTCAGATAACGGCTCATGGTCAAGCCGTCGATGCAATGCGTAATGACTTGATTGTCGCAGTCTCGACGCGCCTGAAACACCAGCTCGGTGAGTGCAATGCTTGCTTGTTGGGCCGTCTCACTTTGTTGTCGATTCAAGTGCTGTTTCCACTCAATATCGATCACCGCCTGTAAATAGCTTTTTGTGGCATCTTTAACTTTCTGATTTAGTTCCGCTGTCGGCAGCTCAATGCTCAACACCCGTTGTATGGCCGCCCTTTCCCTCATGAGGCTGTCAGCGGCCGCTTTATGGCTTTCGTAAAACTCAGAACCCATGAAAGCCATGAAAAAAACAAAAATGATGTTTAAGAGGCCGCAAAAAAAAGAATCAAACCGAACCTTGTCAAAGGCATTGAAAAGCCGGGTTTTAAAAACCAAGGCCCAGGCCATCAAGCCAATCAGGACGACCCAAGACAGCGTGGCCAAGATTGGACCGATCATCAAATGCGGAAAATGCTCAAAAACCATGGGGCAGACCTTCAAACAATACGAGGTGATGCGTCAAGATATCTCTATAGCAGAGGGAACTCAAGCGTCTTTTCACGGCCATCGGTCAAACATTGCCTTTCGATTCAACCTCAAGAGCCTGCCAGAACAGGATAAATTTGCATAAACTGGCCTCGCCAGCCTCTAAAATAAAAACAAGACAACCATAAACCGAGTTAACCCAATAAACCAACACCAAGGGAATCCAGCACATGAGCACTCAGACCAGCCCCGCCGGCGACATCATCGTTGAAAAAGCCGGTCCTGTCACCGTGTTGAAATTGAACTATCCACAAAAGCGCAATGCCTTATCCATGGCATTGCGAGAGAAACTCGGCCAAGCGCTCACCGATGCTTTGGCCGATGACCAATGCCGCGCCATTGTCTTGACTGGGGTGGGTGAGCACTTCTGTTCGGGTGGGGATATCAGCGGGTTCGACGGGGTGAATTCGGTCAATGGGCGCAAGCGCATGCAAAAGACCCACCACATGGTGCGTCTCATTACCAGTTCAGAAAAACCGGTGATCGCAGCTGTTGAAGGACACGCGGCTGGTGCTGGTATGTGCGTGGCCGCCAATTGCGACATCGTGGTGGCCTCGACTGACGCTAAATTCACCTGTTCGTTTAATAAGATTGGCCTTTTGCCGGATCTCGGTGGGCTTTGGTCTATCCCACAACGCATGGGTCTGGGGCGCGCCAAACTCTTGATGATGACTGGCCGCATGATTGATGCCACCACCGCTCAAGCACAAGGTCTGGTGGAAGAATTATGCGCACCCGGTACGGCGCTCGAAACTGCCATTGCGCTGGCTCAAGAAATAGCTCAAACGGCACCACTGACCAATGGTTTGGTCAAATCCGCGCTTTCTCGTGGACCGATGAACGTAGACGAACTATTAGCGCTTGAATGTGACATGCAGGGCTTATTGTTTGGTACTGAAGATTTTCAAGAGGGACGCACCGCCTTCATGGAAAAACGCAAACCTGTTTTTAAAGGACGATAGGCCGTTCAATGACAACATCTTCTTTGATAGAGACAACGGCCGACCAAGCAACTTCGCTTCAGAGGCGTTACGGTTTTGAGATGCCTGCTCAAGGGCCTTGGAACGAACACTTGGCTTTGCTGTTGTCGCACCGATCAGTCCGGGGTTATCGCCCTGATGCTTTACCCGAAGGCACCCTAACCATGCTGATGGCGGCAGCCCAGTCGGCGGCGACAAGCTCCAACCTTCAAAGCTGGTCAGTCATAGCGGTGACGGATCCCGCTAAGAAGGCCGCCTTTGCCGAAATCGCCAGTGGCCAAAAGCACATCGAACAGTGCCCATTGTTTTTGGTGTGGCTGGCCGATTTGTCGCGCCACCACCGCATGGCCTCGCAAGAGAACGTAACCCTTGAGGTGTTGCCCCTGACTGAGAGTTTTTTGGTGGCTGCCCTTGACGCTGGGCTGGCTGCTCAGAACGCCACCGTGGCGGCTGAATCGATCGGGCTTTCAACGGTCTACATCGGCGCATTGCGCAATGACCCGGAAAAGGTTAGTGAACTGCTCGGGTTGCCCTCAGGCTGCATGGCTGTGTTCGGTTTGTGTGTGGGCTATGCGACAGAGCAATCAGTCGGTGAAGTCAAACCCAGACTGCCGCAAGAGGCCGTGCTGTTTCACGAAACCTACCAAATCACTGACGAACAAGATTTGCGTAAAGCCTATGACGCCCGCATGGCGACTTTCTCCAAACGACATGAAATGCAGCATGATTCTTGGACACAACGAGTTATTCGGCGCATGCAGTCCGTTGAAACAGTCCGCAAACGCGCCCTGCTGTCCAGTATTTTGGTGAAGCTAGGGTTTCCGATGAAGTAATTCAAAACAGACGCGCCCAAGATAGCGTGGCAAATCTGTTGAGGGCACGGGCATGTCGACTTCGAAAAAGGCTGTCAACGCGGGCACATTGAAAACCACAGCAGCGACGCTACTGCTTTTATGGAGTGGTGTTGCGATGGCTGGGGCGCCCCTGTTAACACAGGCACCTGCCCCCGCCCCGACCCCTGTCCCTGCTGCCCCTGTCAACAACCCCATCCAAGCGGTGATTCAAAACCAAATCACAGCCTTTCAAGCAGACAACTTTGAAGCCGCCTTTTCTTATGCGGCACCGAACATTCAACGCGCTTTTGGTAATTCAAGACGTTTCGCACAAATGATCGTCAACAGTTTTCCAATGGTCTGGCGTCCTGCAGAGGTTCGGTACCTTAAACTCACACGCTCTGGGCCTTATGCGCTTCAACGGGTCATGGTCACGGATCAACAAAACACGCTGCATATTTTGGTCTACCAACTTGTACCCATCAATCAAGATTGGCGCATCAGCGGCGTTGAAATACTGGCCATGCCTGGCGAACGAATTTAGTGTTTATCTCATCTCTTAAAATATTCAATCGCAAAACAACTAAACAAGTCCTCTAAAGGATTGTCAGCATCACGCCTACGAGCAAGTCCAACAGACAGCGTCGGTGGTGTTTGTTTGATGCTTCGATACAAGACGCCTTGCAGGCGCAACGTTGACTGTGATTGAGGGACCGGCGCAATGCCCAAATTGGCTGACACCAAGGCAAGCGCCGAATGCATGGTGGTCGCCTCACGCCAAGCTCTCGGCCTCACATTGTATTGACTTAAGAAATCACGAAAGAGGCTTCGTGTACTGCGTCGGTCATCATGGCTGGGATACCCAATAATGGACTGCTCCTGCAGAATAGAAACATCAACTTCTAAACGCGTTTTTAAAACACTCGGTATTGCCAAGACATAGGGCTCAGTAAAAAGGGTCTGCACATCAATACCGGGATGATTGAGCGGCTCGCGCACAAACCCAACATCAACACTTGCCGATAAAATGGTGTCCAGTTGCCCACTTGTTGAATACTCCACGAGTTGCACATCCAAATATGGATGCTGACCTACAAAAGCCCTTAGCAAAGATGGGAAAAAAGTATATGTATGCGCGTGTAACAAGCCAATCTTTAACACGGGCGGGCGAGCCCGCTCGCTTACCCTGACGACCTCTTGTGTACGCTCAACCTCGGTCAACAAAAATCGGGCGTGGTCCAAAAGCGTTTGACCCTCAACCGTTAGCTTAATCGCCCGTGTTGTTCGATCAAACAAACGACAACCGAGTGTTTGCTCCAAAATTCTGATGTGCTCGGTCAGAGGGGGCTGACTCATGCCGAGTCGCTCCGCTGCCTGGTTGAAATGCCCCTCTTCTGCGACTGCCACAAAACATCGCAACCGTTTAATCGTAATCATTGATAGTTTTATAAGAAGAATATGTGATTAAAAAAGTATTAGACACTAATTATCACCAGCCCTAAACTCGTTGAACGTTATAGACAATCCCAAGGAAAACTTCTCATGAAAGTCAGTAAATTAACTGGCAGCATTGGCGCTGAAATCCTCGACATCGATATATCCAAAGATCTGTCCGATAGCGTCATTACCGATATCCGAGAGACATTGCTTGCTCACAAAGTCATTTTTTTTCGTGAGCAAGACCTAACCCCAGAACAACAAATTAGCTTTACGAAGCGATTTGGTGAGATCAGCACCAGCCCGGTCTATAAAACACTCAAAGAATATCCACAGATAATGCCCGTGGTTAAGGAAGTGACCGACACAGACATCATTGGTGACACTTGGCACACCGATGAAACATTTCAGCAAACCCCGCCTATGGGCTCATTGCTTTACGCCCGTGAAATCCCATCCGTCGGTGGCGATACGCTTTGGGCAAACCTTGGCCTAGCGTTTGAGCGGTTATCGGATGGCATGAAAGAGAAACTGCTGACTATGAAGGCCATCCATTCGAATGACTTTTTGACCGCAAATGCCAAGCGACGCAACAGCACCCGCTCGACTAAGTTGCGTGAAGATGCGCCAGTCATGCAAAGCCTGCACCCCGTTGTGCGAACCCACGATGAGACACAAGAGAAGATTTTATTCGTCAACCAACCTTTTACATTTGCGTTTGAAGGCATGACCAGAGAGGAAAGCCTGCCGCTGCTGACCTATCTTTATCAAATGAGTGCCAAGCCGGAGATGACATGCCGTTTCAAATGGCGCAAAGGGTCGTTGGCCTTTTGGGATAACCGCTGCACACTGCACTACGCTTGCAACGATTACCGCGGAGAACGACGCGAAATGCATCGCATAACCGTTGAAGGAACAAAACCCCAATGAGTAACGTCGAATTTACACTAATAACGGGGGCCACCAAGGGCATCGGTCGTGCGCTCGTTGACCGCTTACACCAGCGCGGTGAACGCGTTATTGGCGTTTCGCGTAGCCATGACGACTCATTTCCTGATGTACTGATTACCGCCGATCTGAGCGATCCAATTGCGCGTCGCGATGCCTTGGCGCGCATTGTTAGGGAATACGGCGTCACTCGCCTTGTCAACAACGTCGGTTTTAATCAAATGCAAGCGCTTGAAAACATCACCCCAGCCATGTATCAAAAAGTCATGGACACGAACCTTGCAGCCATGGTGGATGCCACGCAAGCTGTTTGTCCGCATATGCGACAGCGCAAGCAAGGACGAATCGTGAATATCGCAAGCCGCTCACTGCTTGGCAGAAAAGGCGGTAGTGTTTACGCCGCTGCCAAAGCCGCAATGGTTGGCTTCACGCGATCTTGGGCACTAGAGTTGGCGCGCGACGGCATAACAGTCAATTGTGTCGCGCCGGGTCCAGTCAGTACCGACATGTTTGAAAGAAATAACCCCCCAGGGTCGGAAAGCCGCCAGTTGTTAACACAAAGCATCCCGATGGGCAGAATGGGAAAGCCCGAAGAAGTGGCTGATTTGATTGACTACGTTTTGTCTGACGGCGCTTCATTCATCACTGGACAAACTTTATTCGTCTGTGGGGGATCGAGTATCTCTCAGCAACACTTCTAATCATGTCGACCATGACAGAGCACTCGGGCACAAAACCCACCGCACTCATTACCGGTGCTGCGCAGGGCATTGGCTTGGCAATTAGCAAACGCCTCATCCAAGATGGTCACCCTGTCATCATGACAGATCGCAGTCCAACCATTCATGCGGCTGGCCAGGCACTGCGTGCTTTGGGCCCCCAGGTGATTACTGCAGAACTTGACGTGAGTGACAACGAGCAAGTCCTCGCAATCGCTGAGCTCGGGGGCGACCTGTGGCCAAACTTGGGGGTGTTAGTCAATAACGCGGGGATTTCACCCAAGCATCAAGGACAAAAGAAAAAAGTCGTGGATATGGATCTAGCGGAGTGGGTACGCGTCATCGATACCAATCTCACGGGTACCTTCCGAGTGACTCAGGTCTGCCTCCCCGTTCTGATTGCCAATCGCTGGGGACGAATCATAAACATTACCAGTCAAGCAGCGCGCACACGAACCCCCGTTCCAGGTGCTCATTACTCGGCTTCAAAAGCAGGTATCACGGGCCTGTCCCGAATTTTGGCCGGTGAGCTTGCCAATGATGGCATCACCGTTAACTGTGTAGCGCCAGGACGCATTGAGTCTGAAATGACCCAAGCAGTAGCCAGCCATACCAATGCCGACTTGGCCAAAAATATTCCAATTGGTCGTTTGGGTTTGCCTCAAGAGGTGGCAGCCGCCGTTGCGTTTTTTGCGTCTCTTGATTCGAACTACATCACCGGGACAACGCTCGATATCAATGGGGGGAACTTCATGCTGTGAAAACAAATAGGTGCAACCCAAAATCGCACTTAGTGGAACGTGGGTTTTAGTCTAGCAAACCAAGGGTTATCAAGGTTGTTGTTGGCGGCCCAGTCCACAAGAATATGCGGTCGGGGCTAAGCGCAGTTTCAATAACAAAGCACCGCATTGCCTTTTTATCAATATACGGAGACTTATATGAAAAAAGCTTTCTTAACAAAATTCGTGGCGCTCACCGCTGGCGTACTGGCTTGCGGCGCAGTACTCGCCCAAAGCAACAGTTACCCCAATAAAACCGTTAACTTGGTCGTTGGATACTCAGCGGGCGGCGCGACCGACCGCGTTGCACGTATCATTTCCAAGCAACTGACCGAACAAACAGGTCAGCCATTCGTCGTTGACAATCGACCTGGCGCCAATAGCAATATCGCCGCTGCTTATTCAGCAGGGCAAGCGCCAGATGGTTACACCATTTTTGTGGGCTCAGTGGCAAACACTATCAGTCGTTCGCTCTACTCCAATTTGCAATACGACTTGTTGAAAGACCTGCAACCTATTGTGTTGCTGACAACCATTTCAAACATCTTGGTGGTCAATCCTAAATTGCCTGTCAAAACAGTTCAAGAATATATTGACTACGCTAAAGCGAACCCCGGTAAGCTGACCTGCGCATCATCGGGTGTTGGATCATCAATCCACCTGTCTTGTGAACTCTTCAAGATGCGAACCGGCACCGACATCTTGCACGTCCCTTATAAGGGGAGCGCACCGGCCGTCAACGACCTTTTGGGCGGCCAAGTTGACTCAATGTTTGACAACCTGCCTTCCTCAATCCCTCAGGTTCGCGCAGGCAAGCTTAGGGCCTTGGCTGTGACCGCTGGCGATCCTGTTCCATTTGCACCCGGCGTACCAACAGTCAATCAGTCTGGTGTCGAGGACTTTGTGGTGACATCGTGGTTTGGTTTGTATGCACCCACTGGCACACCAACTGGCATCATCGACAAGCTTAATGCTGAAGTCAACAAAGCCTTAAAGGCACCTGCGGTCATTAAGGCTTACGAAGATGCCGGTTTCATGATGCCAAAGGCACCCAACTCAACTGCTGACTTAGCCAAACAGACTCAAGTCGAAGTCGACAAGTGGCAAGCCGTGATTGAAAAAGCCAACTTGAAACTCAAATAAAAAGGCTTTTGGGCATGTATCCGATTGATTTCTTTTTTAGAGCCGCACAGCGTTTCCCTGCCAACATCGCTATACACGGCCCCGATGGGCAGCAGCTGCGTTTCGATGCTTTGGCCGAGCAAGTCAACGCTTTGGCGTGTGCCATGCAAGCCGCTGACCCCGAAGAGCAGTCACGGGTTGGGATTTGTGCGGCCAATCACGCTCAGCATATTTTGGCGTTACTCGCAACTTTAGCCGCTGGTAAGGTTTGGGTGCCTTTGAATGCGCGCAGCACC
>CALBEY010000108.1 GCA_937888805.1 uncultured Burkholderiaceae bacterium | reverse complement strand
TTGAGTCGTTAACGGGTGCGAGTCGGGTGGGTCTTGATGACAGCTTCTTTGCGCTGGGTGGGCATTCATTGCTGGCAATACAATTGATCAGCAAGATTTCAGACACCACCGGCATCTCTTTGCCGATTCGTGCCATCTTTGAACACCAGACTGTTACCACCTTATCAGAACAGTTGGGGATGAAGCGATGTCAATTCGAGTATCAACCGTTGATTGCATTGCGCGTCGCTGATCTTGAGAGCCCCCAAATTTTCTGTGTGCATCCCGCGGGTGGCTATGCAACTGTTTATGCCGAGTTGGCTAGGCAGATGCCTTTTGAATGTTCAGTTTATGGTGTTCAAGCCAGGGGTTTGGGGCAAGGCGAAGCGTCTTTTGAATCACTTGAGGAAATGCTCAGTTCATATTTGAGCGCTATTATCAGACAACAACCCCGTGGCCCCTATTGCTTTGTCGGCTACTCATCAGGTGGAATAATTGCTTATGAGCTTGCGCTGCGTTTAAGCGCACGAGGAGAAGCGATTAAGTTCGTGGTACTGCTCGATAGTATTCTTCCTTCGGAAACGGAAACAGGTGATGATTTGACAGGCCCCGCAGCAATTCAGGATGTGGCAAAGGGTTTTGGTTGGGATCAAGATGAGTCAGTTGAAACGGACCTAATGTACGGGTTCATTTATGAAAAACTGCTTAGCGCCAATCATGCGAATACCGGTTTAGGGCTCGATGGGACGAAGCGGGTGGTCAGCGAACTCATTAACTCAAGGCGTCGTTTGGCGGACTATAAGCCCACGTTCAGTTCGTTTGATTTGCTTTTCTTTGTTGCCGCGTTAGAGGACGAGTTACCAGGCTTATCGCAGCGACGGTTAGAATGGAAAAATTACAACAAAAGCAATCGATACATATCTCTTCCAGCCACTCATCACGGTATGTTGGCGCTTGCTTGCGCTAAAAAAATTGCTGCAGAAATTGATAATCACTTACACGACTGTTGATATGCAAATTTGCGGTCCGACCCATCGGAGTTTTGAATGACCCCATCCCTCACGCAGATGACAACTGCCACGGCTGTGAATGACATTGAGTTATCACGGCCAGCAACTGTAAAAATTGAATCTGAATTTAAAGAGGACCCCGTGCATTGGTTGGGTGAAAATAACGCTAAATTGAATGAATTGTTGCTTAAGCGGGGTGCGGTCTTGTTGAAAGGTTTTGATCCGCTAACGCCTGAAAAATTCGAATCGTTCATTGAGGCGGCATCAGGCGAATTACTGCTTTACAAGAACAGATCTACGCCAAGGTCTGTGGTGCAGGGGCGTGTCTACACATCAACAGAGTATCCGCCTGACCAAGTGATCCCTTTGCATAACGAAAACGCTTATACACATGAGTGGCCACAAAGACTTTACTTCACATGCTTGATGGCGTCGGAGACCGGAGGAGAGACGCCGTTAGCAGACAGCAGACGAGTACTGTCGTTACTGCCGGTTGATTTGGTAGAAAAATTTGAGCGATTGGGTGTGATGTATGTCAGAACGTTTACCCCTGGGCTCGGCTTAACTTGGCAAGAGACATTTCAGATGACCGACAGAATACAGGTACAGAAATATTGCCAAAAACACGGTATCCAAGTGCAGTGGTTATCGGGAGGTAGGCTTCAAATCAAGCAGGTATTGCAGGCAGTGCTGAAACATCCCGTGACCAAAGAAAGGGTTTGGTTTAATCAAGCGCATTTGTTTCATGTGTCCGCCCTAGAAAAAGAGGTCCGTCAAGAAATTGGAAGGACCATACCTGAGGACGAGCTGCCGAGGAATGCATTTTTGGGTAATGGCGAGGCAATTTCTGAGCCTGATTTACAGGCTATTCGGGAATCTTATGCGACCGTTGAGTACGCAGAACCTTGGCGGGAGGGCGATATTTTGGTGGTCGATAACATTTTGTTTGCTCACGGACGCAGGCCTTACTCTGGCCCAAGGCGCGTGATTGTGGGAATGACTTAACCTAATTTTTTTCAAGGGAGTGAAAGATGTTTCAAAACATTATTAGCTTTTCCGCATTTATAGAGCGTCATTATTTACGTGCGGCATTGTTGGTGTTGTGCGTGATATTGGCAGGATGCGGAAGCATAAACAAAAGCAGTTTTAGAGACATGTCAACTGCGTATCGTGAATTGGTTGAAGAGTACACAAATGACAATTTGTTGATGAACATCGTGCGTTCCTCAGAGGATATGCCACTGTCCTTTTTGGATATCCCATCCGTGACTGGATCGGGCTCTGTTTCACCAGGGGCAAGTGCCTCAATGACGGGTATTTCTGCCCAACCAAGCTCAAGACTTGGCTTTTTTTCAACAGGGGTTGGTAGCAGCTATACCCTCGGTGCAACGCTGTCAGTCAATAATTCGTTTACGTTTACCCAATCTTCACTTGACAACGCAACTTTCATGAAGAGGTTTTTAGCGCCTCTTGATCTGAGCATTATTCAAAACCTATCAACGACAGAAGTGCTTAATCAAGCAGTGCTCTATGCCATGATTATTCAGTCCATTAGTGTTGTTGATGAAAATGGTGAGACATCGATTAAGCTGATTAATAATCCCTACGACCCTCACTACCCATATTTTAAGCTAGCCCTAATCAAGTTGGTGGCAGCAAGGTTGCGCGTGGAAAATGAAGCAAACCGAGTGCCAATCTCACCGCCTTTGTCGGCAGCGGAAGTGAAAAACAATCTAATGGCGATATCCACGGCCACAAGTAAGCCAAATGTTGTGTTGACACCCATCACGGACAAATCTGGCCGTCCATCCGCATACCAGCTAGAGCAGGTAAGCAGTGCACCCAAAATGTGTTTTGAGGTTGCAGAGCCATTGATGAGTTTGGACTTCTATTTGCCACCGAGCGCATTCTGTGGCTCTGTGAGCAACAAGGTAAAAAATATGAAAATCTTAGGTGGGACCGACAAACCAGTCAAAAATATGAAAATCACATTTCGCTCACCACGTGATATTTTTGATTTCCTAGGCGCAGTCGTTAATTTGCAAAACAATGCGGTTGACCCTAAGTCAGTAAGCGTATTACCCACGAATAAGATTCGCGCGGGTCTAACAGTTGACGACCTAAAAGCTGAGTCAGTGCCACTGTTCATCGTAAAGCAAAATCCTGGAAGTGGTGTCGATCCTCTCGTTAGATTGGACTATTTGGGTAAGACTTATGTTATCCCTAAAGATGACAGCGGATTTAGCCGTGAGGTATTAACCATCTTGGCTCAGATTGTCACCTTAGCCAAGGTAACGGGCTCAATTCCTGCTTCACCTGCAGTACTGATTCAGTAGTATGGGTATTTTGCAAAGCCAGACAGGACGTTCTTTGACGGTATTGGCACAGCCCGTCGCAACTCAACAGACACTGATTTGTTTCCCCTACGCTGGTGGGGGAGCGTCGGTGTTTCGCGGCTGGCGTTCATTGGCTGAAAATCAAGCCGCTACGCTTATGGCCGTGCAGTATCCCGGTCGGGAAGTTCGTTTTAATGAGCCTTTGGCAGATTGTCATCGCTCACTGGCGGGTGACATCGCCAGAGAGATTGCCCAGCAGGGATGTGATCACAGACGGCTGGTGTTGTTTGGCCACAGCTTTGGTGCGGCGATTGCATTTGAAGTGGTGCGTGAACTTGAGCAGCTAAATCTTCCCCCCTCGCTACTCGTGGTTTCAGGTCGGCCTGCACCCCATGTTCGCAGTCAACGGCCAGCTGTGGTTGATTTAACGGATGAGCAATTTTTAGAACTTATCATTGAGTACAAAGGGTTTCCAGACGAGTTGTTAGAAAATGCCGAATTTATGGCAATCGTTTTGCCTATATTACGTGCTGATTTTAAGATTTCAGAGCAATTTGACTGTGATAACCGTGATTCATTCGAGCCGATTTCAGTACCGATTTTGGCTTTGGGTGCACGCAATGATCCTTGGTTGAGTCAAGCCACTTTAGAGGGCTGGCGAGATTACACGTCTGGGTCATTTTCCATGCAATGGTTTGAGGGTGGGCATTTTTATATCAATGATAACGTGGCATCCATCCTTGAACGAATCTTAGTCAGATGATCCTATATTGATTATCGGAACGTTATCAATGAATGGTTGCGGCTAGCGAAACAAGCCTTTTTAACGAGCGATTTCAAGTATTAAACACACGCCGAGCAGTTCATAAAACGCCTGCACGTATAGTGAATGGTCAGTTCGCGTGGTCTAAAATGGATCACTTACCTTAAAGGATTTTGTTGATGAAAACCTACCAAATTGCCACTCTAGAGGGTGACGGTATCGGGCCTGAGGTCTGCCAAGCCGCCGTTGCTGTTTTGAAGGCGGCAACGCCACAGACACAACTGCAGTTTGAACAGCTGCCAGGCGGTGCAAATCATTACCTTCGGTCAGGACATGTACTCGATCAAGACACATTTACCGCTTGTCAAAAGGCGCATGCCATTTTTCATGGGGCGGCAGGTCTACCTGAGGTGACTTATCCAGATGGGACAGAGGTTGGAAATGATCTTCACTTGCAATTGCGATTCAAGTTGGATTTATATGCCAATGTCAGGCCTATCAAACTGTATGATCCGGCATTTGCGCCACTGAAGGACTTAAAACCGGGTGGTATTGATTACGTTATTGTTCGAGAAAACACCGAAGGCCTTTATGCCAGTCGTGGTGGTGGCACACTACTTCGCGATAGTGTGGCCACTGATACGTTGGTGATTACTCGCCACGGCGTTGAGCGAATTGCCAAATTTGCCCTCGAATTATCCCGCACCCGTTACGGCGCACCCAGTGACAGTGTGCGCCGATTGACGATTTGCGATAAGGCCAATATTTTGCGTAGTTACGCCTTTTTTAGAGCCGTTTGCCAAGACGTGGCCACACAGTTTCCGGACGTTGTGCTTGATTACGCTTATGTCGATGCCATTACCGTGCACATGGTCAAACGACCAGGATCTTTTGATGTCATCGTGGCTGAGAATATGTTTGGCGACATCATCTCGGATCTTGGTGCCGCCACTGTGGGTGGGCTCGGTATTGCACCTTCAGCTGAGATTGGCGACAACCACGCTTTGTTTCAGGGCTCTCATGGTTCAGCACCCGATATTGCCGGTAAAAACATCGCCAGTCCTTTGGCTACCATTTTGTCGGGCGCTTTCATGTTGCGCTGGCTTGGCCAGCGCCATGATGACCCGTCGCTGCTTGAGGCAGCGCAACGTATTGAAAAAGCTGTCGAAGATGCGCTTAAGGATCCACTAGCGGTGCCAGCCGATCTTGGGGGGAAGGCCAGTTGCACGGCAGTGACTCAGGCAATCTGTCGTCGTTTGGCCTGACCCCTGATTACCGTGTTTAGCGGCCTTTTAGGGGATACTGAGGGTCAACGAATCCATGCGTTGAGGCGTATCCTGGCGGTACTAGACTGTCGACCAATGCTTCGTCTTCAGGCGCGATCTCAACATCTAGAGCGTTGATGTAGTCTTGCCATTGCTCGAGTGTACGAGGGCCGCCAATCACGCCGCTGACCATTCGATTGTTCAGTGCCCAGCCGATTGCAAATGTCGTGGGACTCATGCCACGGTGTATGGCGTGAGCTTTGAGTTGATCGGCAATTTCGATGGACTCGCGACGAAATTCTGTTTGATGGATCCGTTTGTCGCCACGTCCGGCCCGGCTCTTTGGGTCTGGTTGGATGTTAGGCTCATATTTTCCAGTTAGAACGCCACGCGCCAGCGGGCTATAGGCCACCACACCGACCCCATAGTGGTGACAGGCCGGAATGACCTCTGTCTCGATCAATCTCGTCACGGCGCTATAAGGCGGCTGGCAGACAATGGGTTGAGCAATACCCATTCGCCTAGCCGTTTCGACGATGCGAGCCACACGCCAGCCCCGGAAATTAGAGATGCCGTAATAGCGTATTTTTCCCAATTCAATGAGTCGGGCGAAGCTCGAAAGCGTTTCCTCAATCGGTGTGGTTTCATCATCTTTGTGCATATAGTAAACATCGATACAGTCGGTATTGAGCCGCTGAAGACTTTTGTCGATTGCCTGCATGACCCATCGACGAGACAGTCCTTGGTCGTTTGGTTCATTGCCAATCGGATTGGCAACCTTGGTGGCCAGCACCCAACGCGAGCGGTCTCTTGCGATGAGCTTACCCACCATGCGCTCAGATTCACCGCCAGCGTAATTATCCGCCGTGTCGATGGCATTCAAACCAGCGTCACGGGTCACTGAAATGATTTCTTGCGCTACTTTTTCATCGGTTTGGTCGCCAAACATCATTGATCCAAGCCAGAGACGCGGCACGCGTAAGCCGCTGTGACCAAGCGTCAAGTATTGGGGTGTATTGTTATTCATGGTTATTTCCAAGTAGTGATGATCGCATGGCCTTGCTTAAACGATATCGACTGATCTGATTTGTCGGTCTGTCATTATAGATGTCACCTGAATAGGAGGGTGTGACCGGTGGTAAGCTTTACGGCGCGTCGTATCATGTCAACCTAAATTTAGAAAAAGGGTCTTGCCCTAAATGGATGAATAATCATGTCCCAAACTCGAGCGGTTGAAGTTTCCTTGCCTGACGGTGCGACGTTATCTTGCACCGTCTTGGGGCAGGGTGTGCCTGTGCTTTGGATCAGCGGTTTGGGCGGCACGGCGAGTTTTTGGGACACGATATGTCCTCGTCTTAGTGGGGTTATGTCGATTACCTTCGATCAGCGCGGTTTGCGTCAGTCCAAACGTGGGACGGCGGTCGTCAATATTGAGCGCTTAGCGCTCGATGCCATGGCAATCTTGGATCATTTGGGCCTTGAAAAGGCCCATGTGGTTGGTCACTCCACGGGAGGCTGCATCGCGATGACGATGGCACTGGTGTCGCCCCATCGCATTAGTCGCCTCGTCATCAGTGGTTCGTGGGCAGGTCCTAATCCTTATATGAATGCCTTGTTTGGCTGGCGAGAACAACTGCTGCAGACCGATGCGAGGCTTTATCAGGCAATCCTGCCTTTTTTTTCAAACACACCGCAATGGTTGATTGATCATCCACACCAATTGGCATTACCCACCGAGCCATTAACCAGTGCGCAAATCATAATCGT
The DNA here is from genome assembly GCA_937888805.1 of uncultured Burkholderiaceae bacterium. Lineage (GTDB taxonomy): Bacteria > Pseudomonadota > Gammaproteobacteria > Burkholderiales > Burkholderiaceae_B > Algicoccus. The sequence continues at coordinate 66,142 of CALBEY010000108.1, read as the reverse complement.
AAAGGAGCGCATTGCCGCTTTGTTGGCTTTTGACTGCCGACAAGACATCGCCGCTCTTAACCAGCCCTGTTTGGTAATCGGCGCTCGCGATGATTGGGTCGTGCCGATGTTCTTGCAAGAAGAGCTGGCAAATCACGTGCCAAATGTGAGCACGCATTTTTTTGAGAATGGCGGACATTTTTTTCCGCACTCACAGAATCTCCAATTTGTTAGTTTGATGAACGATTGGTTGCTGTCCCATCGTGATGATTAAATCGCAAAGCCTGACCATAGCGGTTTTGGTTTGACACAAGGAGTTCTACAGTGGATCGTTCAGTACAGCAATCAGAAAAGCTCTCAGCCCAGTCTCTCCGAGATCTGGGGTCAACCGCTTTTGAAAGGCTTGGGGTGCCGTCAGATGACGCACGCCTATGCACGGACCTTCTGGTGATGGCGGATCTTTTTGGGTTGAAAACTCATGGGATGAGTCGGCTCGAGTCCTACGGTGAGCGTTTGCGGATAGGTGGCATCAAATCCAAACCTATTATTCAAATTGAGCAAGTGGCCAATGCAGTCATCAAAGTCAATGGTGACAATGGGCTTGGACCTGTCGTTGGTATGCGCACACTGCATGCCACCATGGGTGTTGCTCGTGAGCATGGTGTTGGTATCGGTTTGGCTCGCGGGAGTAACCATTTTGGGCCGATTTCCCCCTATTTATATGAGGCTGCACAATCAGGCTTTGCTTGCTTGGTGTGTAGTAATGCGACCACGACTATTGCGCCCTGGGGGGGTAGTGATGCCCGCCTTGGCAATAACCCCATCGGATTCGGTGCGCCAGGACCGGATGGTAACCACTTCATGCTTGATATGGCGATCAGCGTGGCCGCTAGAGCAAAAATCCGCGCTGCATTGCGTGATGGTATGCAGATCCCTAGCACCTGGGCAACAGATGAACAGGGCCTTCCGACAACGGATCCTGCCAAGGCATTGGACGGGTTTTTACAGCCAATGGGTGGGTACAAAGGGTACGGGCTGGCGCTAATGGTGGATTTATTGGCCGGTGTCATGTCGGATGCGTCATACCTGACTCACGTGAAGTCATGGGTCGATGCGCCAGAAGAACCTCAAAACCTTGGGCACTTTTTTCTACTGATCGACACCAAGGTTTTGGGGCCAAGCAGCTGGCTGCTTGAGCGTATGAAAGATTTTCTGCAGATTTTGCATGCCAGTGAGCCGTCGGATGCTGCACGCCCAGTTTTGGTTCCTGGCGAAATTGAACTCGGTCGCATGCGTGAAAGATTACGCGACGGTATTGATGTCGATGCCGCCTTGCTCAAGTTGCTCCGTTAGTTTTGCGTTTGAGGTATTTCAATGACTCAAAACACTGAGCATTGTGCGAAGCGTGTTTCGGAAGTGTGGCCGGCAGCGGTTGCTCCAATCGCTTGCCCTGACTGCTAACCATGGATCTGAACCCATCACGCTTACTTCTTTGAGTTCGTAACAGGCCACAGACCTTGGGGCGTGATCAACGTTGATGAAACGCACGGCATGAACCGTGCCAGGGACAGCAGCCAATCCTGGCATGTGTTCGGTGTCATACCACGCACTGACCTCTTTAGACCATCCCTTGTTGGTATCAGTTTCAACCACGTAGTGGGCGTTGACTTGCTCGCCACGACTTGCGCCAGTGAATTCGATCACACGCTCTAAGCGAGAAACAGTTGCTTTTTTGTCATTGCAGAGTTTTTGCCATGCTTTTTCCCAAGCAGATCGTAATTTTTTACCGATTTTGATTGATTCATCGAGTCTTGCGTAGGCGTAGCAAAGGACGCGTTTCGAGCCTTCGGCTGGTTTGATCTCAATGGCAATTCGATAACCAGCTGGTGCCGCACCCATCAGGGTTTGCAGGCTTGATTCATTCAGGATTTTAGCCATTGTCGGTTTGATTCGGGCTTTAAATAGCAACACATTGGTCTTCATGACACGCTCCGCAGTGGACACAGTCGACGGTAACAAACTCAATCGTAACTGATGTTTTAAATTGGGTTCGCTGATGGTGAAAAAGACGCTATAACTAAATCTAGCTTTAGGCCTCAGTGGGTGCTATTGACACAAATTATCTGTTGGAATTTTTTTGAGTGGTTTCAGTTTTCAAACTTATAAAGCTTTTGCGGATTGTTTACCAACAAAGCGGTAAGCGCTTCAGGGCTTGGGGCGATCTCGGCTAACGCTTCAACCAGTGTGACGTCATCTGGAATATGAGTGTGATTGGGATGTGGCCAGTCAAGCCCCCAAAGGCATTGGGTTGGATATCGAGCAACCAGGTCGGCGGCTAGTTTTTTGCCAGCCAGATAGGGCGGTGTCTGGTCTATCCGGTCAATACCGCTGACCTTGACGTGAAAATTGGTTTTCTCCAGCAGGCGGCAAAGGGCCATGTAGTGTTTGCCCGTTAACCCATCGCTGGCATTAACACGTCCGATGTGATCGACAACAACAGGGACATGCTGTGCGCAGGACTCAAGTATCGGTGAGAGTTCGTGAATGAGTTCTTTTTCAAAATGAACTTGCAAGTGCATGTCAATATCTGCCAAGCGTTTGGAAAACTGTAATAAGTCTCTAGCGGTGAGAGATGATTTGAGGTGTTTCATGAAGTTGAATCGGACGCCGCGAAAACCGACGCTTTTGAGCCGTTCAAGTTCCCCCAGCGTGACTGCCGGTTCAACGAGCGCGATACCAAGATAATGGCCATTGCCATGAGCAATGGCATCTTGTGTGGCCCGAAGGTCGTAACCGTGCAGGGCTGAGCCGACAATCACACAACGCGTGATACCCAATCGCTTATGAAGCGCAAAGAGTTTTTCTTTGGGTGCATCAGCGGGCGTAAAGTTTCGGCTTTCATCAAAAGGAAAGAGGCTAGCTGGCCCGAATACGTGAACGTGCGAATCACATGATAGTGGCGGCAGCGCGAACGAAGGCTTACGCTCGGACTCAAGGTATGTTTTGATGGGGGCCGTTAGGTTCATGGGCAATTGGCGCGCTCTAAAGGTGATGATTGAAAAGTGTTAAGCGTCGAGCATTGATGAGAATTTCTTGAGCGTTTGACCATCAATGAGGTAACACTTTGGCCCCTATTTTCTACCCCCCCAATCATCGGGTCGGTAGACAATAGGGGGGAATCAAATCTTAACGCTCAAACAGACCGCAGGTCCAACTTGACACGGCAAACAAATAGTCGTCGGTATCACGCTTGGTAACCAATTGAACACCGATTGGCAATGCGTTATCGCCACTAAACAAAGGAAGTGTCATCGAGGGCGTGTGGCAAGCCGTCCAGATTGAGCTAAAGGAATGCGAACCTGTTGCGTTCAGTCCAATCGGTGCGACACCAGGCGCTGATGGGGTCAGGATGACATCAAAATCTCTAAAGACATCATCAAGCTGCAATCGCAAGTCTTCGCAATGTTTTCTGGCGTCTTGATATTGCTCAAAGCGACATTCAGCGCCATGTCTTAAACGATTTTCACGCAACGTTTGACTGATCTCATCGAAATGATTGTCGAGCTCCCAAGCGCGGTTTCGTGAAAACTCAAAACTCGAAACCCGTTGATGTGTCTCATCGATTGAATCAAAGTCAGCTGACAATCTTAGGTCAGTCACTGTCGCACCGGCTTTGGCCATCGCTTGCGCGCAGGACTCAATGGCGCTCTTAGTGGCGTGATCCGCCTCATCCCAGAATTGAGTCCGACAAACGCCCACGCGTGGCGGTTGACAGTTGCGGACAGCTTGCGCTTCAGACATTTCGCCTAGCAACACATGTCTGTATAAGGCGATATCTTCAATTGAGCGTGCAATCAGCCCCAAGGTATCGAAAGACCCTGCTGCTTCCATCACCCCAGTCATCCTGAAATCACCCCAAGTGGGCCGATACCCAAAGCAACCGTTGTAGGCAGCCGGGCGTATGGTTGAGCCAGATGTTTGCGTACCGATCGCCAGGGGAACCATACCGTCTCCTACTGCGGCAGAAGAACCGCTTGATGAGCCGCCTGGTGTTCGACTGGGATCCATCGGGTGCATGGTTTTGCCAGGATACCGGTTCGCAAATTCAGTCGAAACCGTTTTTCCAAGAATGATGCCACCAGCCCGTCGCGTTAGGGCCACACAAGCCGCATCCTTATTGGGCTGATGTCCAGCGTGAATCGGTGTGCCGTATGTTGTTGGCATGTCGACGGTGTCGATAATATCTTTGATGCCAACGGGCACGCCATGTAATGCGCCTTTGAATGGCCCTTGATCAAGAGCTTGCGCCTGCCGAATGACGAGCGCGGGATCAATGTATTCCCAAGCTTGAACACCAGATTCACGTTCAGAGATTCGATTTAGGCAGGCACGCGCAACCTTTTCAGCGTTAAGTTTTTTGTCCCGAATCTGCTGAACTATTTTTGTTGCTGTAAAGGTGTGGATACGGTCTTCGAGCATGCATAAACCTCATATTTAAAAATGTGCAAAGTAAAAGGTTGTCTTTAAAAAGTAAAAGTCTTCAGATCAAACCCTGCAATGCATCTGTTCAGTAATCTTTAACAAATAGCTTGCAGTTTTAATATCTCTTCTGGTGTTGCTCGCCTTGGCTCGTTAGGCTCGGATGCAACTTGAGTTCATCTTGAGGATCGCACACTGATAGCGATCTTTGCAACGCTGCAAAGATAATCATGCCGGTCAACGTTTTGTCAATCTTTGCAAATAAGGATTTAACTTGAAGCATCAGGTGAGAGTTTTAAGGCGATTTTTAATAGTTTTCATCAGAAATTCTTTCTCCTACGCTGCATTTACAACCACTTATCGCGGGTGTGTTTTTGCTTTATGGTGATCCGTCTTAGGTTTAGGCACTTCGTAATGACGCTCAAACCGAAACAAAAAATGTTGTTGTTTTGCAGTGGCCAGTTTGTCTGAGTTTTTTTTCAAAAAAAATCAACAATTTTTTTTCACATGGCTTGTCTGATAAGGGTGGTCTTGAGTGCACTGAGGGTCTAAAATGCAAACGGTTAACTGCGCAAGAGCCCCGAGTTCATTAGCTTTAGGCCGATCAGAAAATCATATACTAAGGGAAATGAAGCGTTTTTTCAGGACCCTAAGGTAAGCCATCTAATGGTAAACACGTAAGTGATTGCAATATTGACTGTTTTTGGTATTCGCATTAAGTTTTGGCGGCTGAGTTCTTCAGTATTTGGGACGAAAGAAGCGAATTTCAAAAATTGGAAACGGAGAATCGTATGAAACTGAAATTATCCACAGGGCTGTTGTCATTGACTGCCGCTAGTTTGCTGACTTTGGCAGGCACGGCTTCAGCCGTAGCGCCAATTAAAATGCGTTGGGCATCTGACCATAGCGGTCCTCCACACCCAGCGGCAATTGCTGAAGTGTACTTCGCTGAAAAGCTTGAGGAAAAAGTGCCTGGCAGTAAAGTTCAGATTTATTGGGCCAAATCCCTTTACACCATCCCACAAGGTGTTAAGGCTTTAACGCAGGGTAACTTGGAAATGTTGACGGGGCAGTTTGGTAAAACAGCCAGCGCTGAGCCATATGCCAACGTCATGTTAGGTGCGGGTAAGCTGACGACACCTGGCGCGATCGGCAAGCTTGACACAACACTGACTTACAAAGCAGTGGCTGACCTGATGAGCAAAAAGCATCAGATCACCTTGTTGGCCTCAGGCGATATGAGTATGTTCATGGGCATTGGTGGCACCAAGGGCCGTTACGTCTCGCCAAATGATTTTAAGGGCAGTAAAGTACGCAGTATGGGCCCTGCTGAAAACGCATTGTTATCTTCATTGGGCGCTAACCCGCAGGCCATGGCTTTTGGTGATGTGCCGTCAGCCTTGCAGACAGGCGTGATCGATGGTTTGTTGACCAGTCTCGGTGGATTTAACGCCGTGAAGGAGCAAGCCCCGTATTTTACGGTTGCGGGTCTTAACGGCCTTGTTGGCGATTACTACTGGTTCGGTGCGTCCCAGAAGTGGTGGAACAGACTGAGCAAGGCCCAACAGGCAGCGGTGTCTGAAGTTTTTTACAATGACTTCTTGCCTTTTCAACGTGCCATCAACTTTTGCGCTGACCAACGTATTGTGAAACAGTTTCAAACGACGGATAAAAAAGCGCCAGGCATTTACATCATGACGCCAGAAGAAGCTGCTCAAATCAAGTCAGCAGAAGGTGGGGCTACCAACGAGTGGATCAGGTCCAAAGTTGACGAAAAAGGTGCAAAACTTGTCAATGCTTTTGAATTGGAAGCCGCTCAATTGGTTGCCGAAAATCCAATAGGAAGTTCTGCAGTAGAAAAGGTTGATTGCAGCCAGTTCGATAAGGTGTTCGCACGTTACGGAAAGGGCGGAGAACTCACGGGTAAAAAAGAACGTAAGTAATCAATTCTTTCGTGTCTGTTAGGTGACAAATACGAGCCGCCGTTTAGTCTGCGGGTTATGTAGGATATAGAAACCTTAAGGGTAGATTGTGACTAAAAAACTTGGAATTTTATCGTTTGCCAATCGCATGAACATTGTGATTGAGTCGGTGGTCTCGTATTTGGCTGGTTTTACATTTTTTGCTGTAACCATCTTGGCGATTGTTGAAATCATTCGAAGATACATTTTTGGTCTTGCTTTCGAATGGGGCCAAGATGCTGCCATTTACTTTGTGGTGGTCGCGGTGGTGTTATATTTCAGCGTTACACAAATACGCCGTGGACACTTGGTGATGGCTGCTCTGATAGAGTACCTAAATCACAAAAAGTGTTATCGCATCGTTGGCCTTTCAAAAATAGTTTCAACCACGCTGACAACTGTCTTATGCTTTGCATTGAGCTACGCAGGTTGGTCGATGGTGACCTACTCGTATTCAGTAGAACTGAAGAGTGAAAGTCTTATTTTAGACTTATGGCCGTTTTACTTTTTCTTTGTGCTAGGGATTGGCCTGATGGGTCTGGTTGCTTTTTTTCAAATCATTGAAGATGTGGTTGCATACCGTAACGGCGAGCACCTGAAGGGTAAAATTGAATTAGTTGCTGACATCTGAACAACAACGTTTTTGTTTTTTTGAGTCTTTTACCTTTTCTGAAATTGGCAACATAGTTTAAAAAAATTATCGATAAACTCAGAGGCTTCCAACATTCAAAGGTTGGATAGGCTTTGCTATAAAACAAAATTAGGGAATGACATGGGTGCTTTAGGCAGCGTACTTATTGTGTTTTTGCTTGTTGGTGTACCGATCGGCGTCGCGCTGTCTGGCGCCACTGCTGTGATGGTTCTTTTTGATGATTTTTTGACGTTCAATACGTTATCCGATGCCTTTTTTAGTTTCTTGGCCAAGTACACGCTGATTGCTATTCCCTTTTTTATCTATGCTGGTTTTTTGATGGAAAAAACCGGTTTGGTTTCAGGCTTATTCCGGTTCGCTGATTCTTTGGTAGGGTGGATCCCAGGTGGATTTGCGTATGCCACGCTTATTGTTGCTGTTTTGTTTGGTGCCATCTCAGGCTCATCGACTGCCATGGCGGCAGCTCTTAGCGTGATAGCTTATCCAGAACTGATCAAACGTGGCTATCCCGTCTGGATGTCTGCCGGTCTTATTGCGTCTGCCGGCGGTATTGCTTTGCTTATACCGCCGAGTGTGACCCTGATTCTTTACGGTATTTTGACTGAGAGCTCAATTATTAAATTATTCTTTGCTGGCATGGTTCCTGGAATCATGTTGGCCATTAGTGATGCGGTCATTATTTTCTGTGTTTCGATGTTTATTAAGTTGCCCCGCAAAAAATTTGACATCAAGGAAGTGGGTCGCACCCTTCTTGAAGCCTATCCTGCTCTTCTGATGCCTGTGATTGTTTTGGGTGGCTTATACGGTGGCGTCTTTACCCCAACGGAGGCTGGTGCTGCGGCCTGTGCCTACGCGATGCTCTACGGGTTGATCGCCAAACGCCGTGAATTTATGAAAGAAATTGGTCCAACAACCCTTAGAACGCTGAATTTGACTGCTATTGTCTTTTTCTTGCTTGGCTGTGTGGGCGTGTTTCAATTCTTTTTGGCCAACATGGGTTGGCCACAAATGATTGCAGACTGGGTTGGCACACTTGGCTTGTCTAAAACCGGGTTCTTGTTTGTGTTGATGGGAACACTACTCCTGTTGTCGACAGTGCTGACAGGTGTCGCTGTTTTGGTGCTGACCGTGCCAATCTACTTTCCCGTTGCACTCGCTTTAGGCGTAGATCCTATCCATTTGGGCATTCTCACGGCACTTTGTATTGAAATTGGCGGTGTGATTCCACCGGTTGGTCTTAACCTGTTTGCTGTTAGCGGTGTGACTAAAGTACCGCTTACAACGGTCATCAAAGGGTCGTTCCCATATTGCATCTCTGACACGGTTGTGTTGATACTGGTCTTATTGTTCCCAGCGCTTGCACTTTACGTACCTAACTTGCTTGTTGTTTCGACGTTCTAACGCCAATTGAAGCACTGGAAAAAACCTGAACTTTTCGAAGTTGGTTTTTTCTAGTGTGTTTTGGTGATTTTTCTGATCTTTTTGAAAGTTGCCATTGGGTGTTGTTTGTCTGGAAACTCTAATTGTTTGGTAAATCTTTAACACCATTGTTCGCAAGCTATCAAAGTAATGTCGTGTTTTCACATGGCTGGCGTTTGTGAGTATTGGTTGAATAGGATTGGCTAATTTGTCAACCAAGAAAAACTCTCTTAGATAGGATGTACTGTGGGCTTGACTATCGTTGAAAAAATTCTTGCCAGACACGCTGGTCGAGAGACTGTGCAAGCCGGTGAGGTGGTGGTGGCGGAAGTAGACTATGCCATGGTCACTGATACCCGAGCGGTGAACACGATCAAACTAATTAATTCCTTTGGCGATCAGCCACTGAAATTCGCAAACAAAACGTCATTGGTTTTAGATCATTACTCACCACCACCCAATCAAGAAGCCGCTGACATTCACTCTTCAATGAGAGCGTTCGCGACAAAGCGTGGCACAGGCCTTTACGATATTGGTGATGGTATTTGTCACCAAGTGTTGCCTGAAGGTGGTCACTTGACCTGCGGTGATTTGGTGGTCGGTACGGATACGCATTCAGTGACATACGGCGCCTTTAATGCTTTTGGTACCGGCATTGAAGGCACTGATGTTTGCGCGGCCATGATAAGCAGTAAGTTATGGTTTAGAGTACCTGAAACGGTACGGATCGACTTGCAAGGCGTGCTGACGCCTGGCGTTTGGGCCAAAGACATCACGCTTGCTTTGCTTGGTAAGTTTGGTGCTGAAGGTCTGAACTACCATGCCATCGAATATGTTGGTGACGCTGTGGCGGCCATGGCTATTGATGATCGTATGACACTTTGCAATCATGCCGCAGAACTCGGTGCCAAGGCTGCCATTCTTGAGCCGGATGAAAAGACATTCGCTTGGCTCAAAGCACATGGCGCTAAGACACCTCGACCAACTTTTGCAGATGCAGACGCCAAATATAGCGAGCGTTACACCATTGATGTGGCCAATCTTGCGCCTCAATTGGCTCGTAAGCACGAGGTTGATAACATTGTCGGTGTGGATCAAATTGAGCGACAAAAAATTCAATTCGCCTTGATTGGTACTTGTACCAATGGAAGGCTAGATGATATCCGGCAAGCAGCTTCCATTCTCAAGGGTCGTAAGCTGGCCAGTGGCGTGCGTATGATTGTGACACCAGCCTCAAGGCAAATTTATTTGGCCGCACTCAAAGAAGGCTTGATAGAAATTCTGACAGTCGCTGGTGCATCGTTCGAGTCTGCTGGCTGTGGTACGTGTGTCGGCATTACCAATCGACTGGTGCCTGGCGATGGTGATACGGTTATATCAACAGCCAATCGAAATTTTAAGGGCCGCCTCACCAATAAGAATGCTGATATTTGGTTAGGCTCAGCCGCGACGGTTGCCGCCTCTGCATTAACTGGCTTTATCACTGATCCTCGCATGGTTGAGGGTGGCACCTGGCGGTCTCACTCATGAGTAATCAACTGGTGATTCAAGGTTCAGCATTTCTGCTTGGTGATGATGTCAATACAGATTTGAACTGTTCAAACAAATACTCGCCAGGTCAGGGTGTCGACGACGTGGCTAAACACGCTTTTGATCAGCTTTCACCTGGGATTGCGTCACGTATCGACAGTTCTGGTGGTGGTATTTTGGTTGCAGGTAAACATTTCGGTATCAATTCTTCTCGTGAACAAGCCACCCATGTGTTGCATAAGATGAAAGTGCGCGCGGTTGTTGCTCAGTCTTTTGGGCGTCAATTCTTTCGCAACGCGATTAACAACGGTTTGCCTGTTTTTGAGTGTGACACCAGTACGATCCTAGAAGGACAGGCGCTTGCATTGGATTTGTCGTCTGGTACCCTGCATTGCGACGGAAACTTGATACAAAAGGTGCCGCCGCTACCGGCTGAAATTCTGGTCATTCTATCTATGGGTGGTTTGTTGCCCTTTCTCAAAAAGTACCCTGATTGGAACTTTGTATGAGTGCGACCCGAGCGACGGCTAAGCGCAGGGTACTTCGCCAAATGCTTGTATCGTCTCAAACCCTATGCGCACCAGGTATCTATGATGGTTATGGTGCGCGACTGGTTGAACAAGCTGGCTTTTCTGCTGCGTATATGACAGGCAACGGTGTATCTGCCACCTTACTTGGCCGACCTGATGTGGGATTGGTCGACCTGACTTTGATGACTGACCATGCGCGGCGTGTTGCCTCAAGCGTTGATATTCCTATTATTTGTGATGCCGACACGGGTTACGGCAACGTTGTGAATGTTCGGCGAGCAATAATGGAGTTTGAGGCTGCCGGTGTGGCTGCTATTCACATCGAGGATCAGATTTCTCCGAAGCGCTGTGCTCAGATGGAAGGTGATAGAACAGTACTGGATTTCAAGCAAGCTGTGTCTAAAATATCTGCGGCGCACGCCGCCCGGTCTGACCCCGAATTTGTTTTAATCGCGCGCACTGACTCAGCTGGTTCGCTTGGGCTTGAGGAAGCCATTGGACGCGCTCAAGCTTTTGCCCAAGCTGGTGCTGACGCTATTTTTGTTGAGCTCAAATCAACGCCGCATATTTTGCAAGACATCCGCACTATTAAAGCTCAAGTGTCGATTCCGGTGGTTGTCAACATGGACAGTGCCCGCGCATTGCGTCAACTTCAGCGCGACGAACTTAAAAAATCCGGTGTTGACTTGGCGATCTATCCTGCGCTAGCCCGTGGTGTTTTTGGTCATGCCATGCATGCGGCGCTCTCGCACTTGCACGATGTGGGGAATATGGCTGATTATGAGGGAAAGATGTTTACTGCCCAACAGTACAATGAAGCGTTGGGCCTGAGCGAAGTTGAGGCGTGGGAAACTCGCTTTGATTAATGGTTGACAGTAATTTGTTGTGCAGTGTAAATCCGGTCATTCGAGGCGACTCTTGGTTGGTTTTTTTTGGGCCATAAAAGACAACTTTATTTGTTCGCGCGTATGAAGCCATGATTGTTAAGCTTTTAGCGGTTGTGTTGAAATCAGGCAAAGAGCTACCAATACGGACAATCCCAGCGCTAAGGTCAACCACAAGATGTGGGCTCCCCACTGAGTCAACGCCAGTCCAAAAAGAAAAGGGGCAGCCGCTTGGGCGAGTTTGGCTGGCATCATGAGCCAGCCTTGCCTGCGCCCGTAGCCGTTTGCGCCAAAGATAGCCAAGGGAAGGTTGCCGCGGGCAATGATTAAGATTCCGTTGCCAATCCCATGCAAGAGCACAAACACGAAAGCAATTGGTCCAGCGAAGATCATCAGTAGCAAGGCGGCGACTGGATGGCAGGCGGCAGCCCAGCGCGTTGAAATGAGTGGGTGCCAACGTTGCATATAAAAGTAGTCAATCAAACGACCGACGACTTGAGATGGCCCGACAAATGAACTGATGGTGAAAGCCAGTGCGACGGCCACACCCATTTCTTGTAGCAATCGTGGCAAGTGCATCATCAGGCCCATACCAACAAAAGCGTTGGCGGCAAACACGTAAGCCAGCAGAACGCCCACAATGATTTCTTTACGCCGCTGTTGCGGGCTAATGGCGATGGGTTCGCTGTTGGTTTTGGTGGTTTGGGGGGGTTGGACGGCGTTAGGTTTGTTATCTGTCGTGCTTGCTAGGATTCTCGAAGGAGTAGGCATCATCGCGTGCAGGGGCAATCCAATACATAGGTGTACCAATGCCCAAAACCAACACACGCCTCGCCAGCCGTATCGCGCTTCGACGTAGACTGAGACGGTCCAGCCAACAAAACTCGCAAACCCAGCCACAAGGGTAAGGCCGGTGATGGTGCTGCGCGCTTCTCTACCAAACAACCGCACCAGAGCGGCAAAGGCGACTTCAAATAGGCCAGTAGCCAAGCCTAAACCCATCAATGCATAAGCCAAAATGAGGGTCCACAGTCCTTGCGCAAAACCCAAAGTGATCAGAGATGCCGCAAAAAAGATGTTTGACAACATAAGGACAGGTCGTCCGCCGAGGCGATCTACCAAGCGCCCAGCAAATGGCCCCAAGAGCGCTGAAATCACCAGGGCCATTGAGAATCCAGCAAAGAGCGCCACGTGAGGAAGATCCAATGCGCGGGCTGCCTGCACGGCAATAACGGCTGGTAAGTATTGGGCCGCTGCACTGGCTATAATCTGGGCCAAACCCATGGTCCCAACGGCCTTGGTTTTAGAAATCATGCGAGTTGGCGAAAGTCATGAGGTTTATCAGGTAAGTCTTATCAAATGGCCGACAAATGCCTTGGCATTGACTTAACCTTACATCAAGGCGAACTTGATTGGAGTCATCTGGTTTTGTGTTTCGATATCCGCAGCGATAACTCTCGCTTGCAATCACAGACGACGCACCCGAGGTGCGCGTAAGGTCTGAGCCGTAAAGGGACCTGCGTTTGCGTCAACCGTATCAAGCACGCCTGTCTTTAAAATGAAAGCACCAGTGCTTCTGATGTCAGCAACGACGGCCTGCCTGGCTCGAATGGGATCTCGACTCATCAAGCTGTCAAGCAAGCGTGCGTGGTGATCAAATGAATCCCATTGAATAATGCCCTTCGTAGCATGTCTTAAGGTCAGCGATACGGCTGGTGCAACTTGTACCCAAAGTCCTTCAATCAAATCAAACAAATGAGGCATTTGAGCGGCGCGGTAAATGGTGAAATGAAGATCGCGATTGGTGCGTGACAGCAGGGTATGGTTGGGTCGCGGCTTGGTACCTTGTCGCTCAAAACGCAACACGGCTTGACGAATATGTTGCAGCTTGGTCTGTGACAATTGCTTGCATGCGACCTCAGTGGCGAGTCCCTCAAGCGCGCAGCGAATCTTTACGAGCTCAGCAAAAACTGCTGCATTGGGGCACGAAACGCAAACGGTTCGATTCGCCAAAACAGTCAGCGCACCTTCCGCACACAACCGACTAACGGCCTCTCTGACAGGCATGACGCTTGTGCCAAATTGTTCAGTTAACCTTCTAAGCGTTAATTTTTTACCTGGCGCGATAGCGCCAGTGATCAATAAGCCCCTGAGCTTATGATGAACCGTATCGGCAAGGGCATTTCGTTTGTTGCTGTCCTGAAGACCACTACAAGCAATCACTACGGCGACAAGATCTTGGTGTGCCAGATCCTGAGAACCTGACTGAGCTAATAGAAGCGCTTGGGGTGATTGCACCCACGGGGCTTGCAGGATCAGTAACGCTTTTCGAATGCAACACCATGCACGGTTCGAATTCAAACATCACCCCTTTTCCGCGAAGCAACATTTTTGTGGTGTACAACAGCCTAGAAAACAAGCTGCTTGAACCATTTTGTGGCTTGGTATCCCGTCCCAACTTCATCGCTGAGCGAGAACAGTATTTGAGTCTTTGACGGTTTGCTGATCTTATTGGTAGAAAATACAAATCAATCAGGCAAAAAAACAGGCCAACCGTTCAGCTGAATGGTTGGCCTGTTTTGCCTGAACCGCCGTGTTTTTTTAACCGGCTTTATCTATTTTTATGGCGTTTCGACATTACTTGGCACTAGCGACAGCGGCCTCAGCCATGTCAACAAGTTCTTTGCCAATACGCGCTTTCCACTTGTCATAGACTGGCCGTGTGACTTTGGTGAACTCAGCGGTTTGCGAAGGTGTCAACTCAGAAACGCCAACGCCTAAAGCCACCACTTTTTCAGCCAATGGTGCTCTGGCAATCGCAATTTGCTGTTTGGCGGCATCTTGCGCTGCTTTCTTCACAATTGCCTGATCGGCTGGTGTCCAAGAAGCCCAAACCCCTTTGTTGACCACAAAAACCAGTGGGTCATTCATGTAATTCCAACGGGTCACATACTTTTGGCCCAAGTTTTGCATTTTGGCGCCAATGAAAATCGACAATGGATTTTCTTGTCCATCAACAGCACCGCTTGCCAGCGCAGGTTGTGCATCGGCCCAGCTCATTTGCGTGGGGTTTGCACCTAGCGCGGTAAATGTGTCGATGAATAGCGGTGAACCAACCACTCGAATCTTCATGCCCTTGAGTGCATCGGGGCTTGTGATAATTCGCTTTGAGTTACTCAGTTGTCTGAAACCGTTTTCGCCCCAAGCCAAAGGAATGGCTCCTTTTTGATCGATAATCTCAAACAATTTCTTGCCAACAGCACCTCCTGTGATGGCATCGGTCCCAGCAAACGTGGTGGTTAGGAAGGGTAGCGAGAACACGTTGAGTTCTTGTATTTGTGGCGACCAGTTAATTGTGGAACCGACAGCGAGGTCAATGACGCCTTGGCGCAGCGCTGAAAACTCACGTGTTTGGTCACCTTGGACCAGAGAAACACCGGGATACATTTTGATGTTGATGCGGCCATCGGTGCGTTCGCGGACCAAGTTCGCCCAAAGTTCAGCGCCTTGGCCCCATGGGAATGCCGTGCCAACCACGGTTGACAGTTTGTATTCGTCTTTGTAGTTTTGTGCAACCGACACAGACGCCACGGTCAGGGCGCTAGCGGCCATGACAAACTTAAGGGTGGTGACTAATTTCATTTGACTGTTCCTCCTCAGGATTATTTTTTTTGTAAAAACCGAACGACACGATTGGTAAATATAAAAAGATAACTTATTAACGATACACCTTAAGCGTTTAGCGCGACAGGCGTTTGATTGTCCTTTTGGACGTATTACCCTCAATAGCCAAGCACTGATGGCAACCAAGTCGCAATCGCTGGAAACACAACCAGCACCAACAATACAAAGCACGCTGCAAGCAGCATCCAAAGCACCCAGCGCGTGGTGTCTTCGATTCTTACATTGGCAATTCGACACGCCACCATCAAATTAACAGCGATGGGTGGGGTGAACTGACCAATGGCGACCATCATGGTCAATATGACGCCAAACCAGACCAAGTCCCACTCATAAAACATCGCAATCGGAATCAGAAGGGGGACAAAAATCAGAAAAATAGATACTCCGTCCAAAACCATACCAACGCCGACCAATAGAATCAGTATTAAGATAAGAACGCCATATTCGCCAAGGCCACTGCCCACGATGGCTTGCGTGATAGGGTCAATCAAGCTCAGCGTTGATAGTGAGTAGGCGAAGACACCGGCCAATGCCACAATAATCAAAACAATGGCTGATAGTTCGGCCGAGTCACGCAAGATCGAGAACAAGTCATTGATGCGAATCGTGCGGTAAATCACCATGCCAACAAAGAGACCATAAAATACGGCCACCACAGCGGCCTCAGTTGGGGTGAATAGCCCAGCGCGCATACCGCCAAGTATCAAAACAGGTGCGGCCAGCCCCCATGAGGCATCACGTAAGCTGGCCCAGAAAGGTGGTCTTATTAATTCGGCTTCGGCTCTTCCCATGCCGTGTCGGCGTGACAAGAAAAAGGCTGGTGCCATCAAGGCCAGACCGAACAATATGCCGGGTAGCATGCCAGCGGCAAACATGGCGGGCACGGAAGCGCCGGGTACCAGAATCGAATAAACAATTAAGGCAATGGAAGGTGGGATCAAAATATCAATGGCGGCCGATGCCCCAATCACGCTGGCAGAGAAGGGTCTGGGATAGCCCGCTCGGGTCATGGCCACAATCATTACGCCACCCACAGCGGCCGCTGTCGCTGGCCCTGACCCTGAAATGCCACCGAGCAACATGGCCACGATGATGGCTACCACAGGCAGTACACCAGGCCCACGGCCAAGCACGGCGATGGCCAGATTGACCAAGCGGCTGGCCACCCCTGATCGATCAAAGATTGTTCCCACCAATATAAACATTGGCAGGGCAAGCAGTGGGTACTTACCCAGGCTGGCGTAAAAATTCTGCGGCACAGCCAAAAGACCAAACCACATTGTGTCTAGGTTGGCTAATGCAATGGATATGACAGCAGCCAAACCCATGGCCACACCAATGGGTGTGCCGATCAGCATCAAAATCACAAAAATACCGAACAAAACGAAGCCGATCATTTTTGTCGCCGTAAGTGCAACCACAAACCGAGTAGTCGCAAGGTGATAGCGGTTGCAATGGCAGGCAGCCAAATGCTATACCACCACTGGGGCACACCGATGCCCGGTGAGGTTTCTTGGTACTGGATGTCATCCCAAACCAAGCGCGCGCTGAGAACCGCCAAAATGGCAAACATCAGCGCACAGAGTAGCGTGGTCAATTCATTCAAGCGTTTCTGTTTGATTACCGAGCAACGTTGCAGAAAATACTCAATGCGAATGTGGCGTGCTCTGGCAAAGGCACCAGAGCCGGCCACTAGTGCCAAAACAATCATCAGAAAAACACTGATTTCCTCTGTCCAGGCAAAGGATTGATTGCTGAAATATCGCACCAAAACATTGGCAAAAGTAATCAACGCCAACAAAGCCATGATGCCAGCCGAAAGGACGTCTTCAATGGCTAGCGGCACCCGAGTAGCGTCAGGCGCGGATTTGGGTTTGCTATCTGGATCGGGTGATTGCGGCTTAATCATCAAAAGGCATTGGTTTTATTTTTTTGGCTAGGTGACCTTTCAGTTGTTCTAGAGACGATCGGTCTGAACCATTCACGTTGCAGCTTGTAGATCAATGTTAGCGAGCGCTTCAGTGATGTTGCCTTGTGCTTTAAAGCTGTGCGGGTCAGCCATTGGCCAACCGAGCTTGAAGACGCGCGTTCGTAACACGCCGTTAAGTAACTCGTCGGGTTGGAATTCAGGAAAAACGGTGGAGAGAAGCGTGACGTGACTGGCTGAAATTCGTAATGCAATATGGTGCGCACGTAATTCGTCCGGATGGTGTAAACCAGCCGCCCCGAGCAGTTCGCTTAATGCTTTTAATGTGTTGCCGTGAAAGTGAGCAACCCTTGGCGCTTTGTCATGCACCACGAGCGCACGTTGTCGAATAGGGTCTTGTGTGGCCACACCCGTGGGGCAACGGCCCGTGTGACAGGACTGGGCTTGGATGCAGCCAATCGCAAACATGAAGGCGCGTGCGCTGTTGCACCAATCTGCACCGAGCGACATGATGCGTGCCATGTCGAAGGCAGAAACGACTTTGCCCGAAGCGCCTATTTTGATTTCATCACGGATGCCTAAACCAACTAAGGTGTTATGCACCAAGCGCAGAGCTTCGCGCAAAGGTGTGCCGACGTGATCAATAAACTCAACGGGTGCTGCACCTGTGCCACCTTCGGCACCGTCGACCACGATAAAGTCAGGTTTGATACCGGTATGCATCATGGCTTTGGCGATGGCAAACCACTCCCATGGATGACCGATACAGAGTTTAAAGCCAACCGGTTTGCCGCCTGAAAGTCTTCTAAGACGGGCCACAAATTCAAGCAGACCCACAGGCGTGTCAAAGGCCGTGTGAGAAGCTGGTGAGTTACAGTCTTCGCCCATTCGAACGCCCCGTGCCGCGGCAATTTCAGCGGTGACCTTGCCGCCAGGCAAGATACCACCATGACCTGGTTTTGCGCCTTGCGACAGCTTGATTTCAATCATCTTGACCTGCGCCTTGGTGGCGTTGGCCACGAAGGCGGCTTCGTTGAAGTGACCGCTCTCATCACGACAGCCGAAATAGCCCGAACCAATATTCCATATGAGGTCGCCTCCCGGCTTGAGGTGGTAGCTGCTGATGCCGCCTTCGCCGGTGTCGTGAGCAAAGCCGCCAGTTTTGGCACCTTCGTTTAAAGCCAAAATAGCATTGGCGGACAACGCCCCAAAACTCATGGCAGAAATATTCAAGACCGAAAGGTCAACGGGCTGTGTGCATTCTTTACCACCCACACGGATCCGAAAATCGCTGCTGTCGTGATGCACAGGCTGCATCGAATGGTTGATCCATTCGTAGCGGTTTTCGTAAACATCCTCTTCGGTGCCAAACGGTCGCTTATCGAGTTCTTGCTTGGACCGTTGATAAACCAGGGTGCGTTTGGCTCTTGAGAAAGGCGTGTCGTCGTTATCGTCTTCGAAAAAATACTGTCGCAATTCAGGTCGAATGGATTCGAGCAAATAGCGCATGTTGCCAATGATGGGGTAATTGCGTCGAATGGCATGATGAGTCTGGTTGAGGTCATAGAAACCCACGCCGAGTAAAAACCAAGCCACAGCTGTTAAAAACCACCAACCCCAACCAAAAAAGAGTGCCAGCAGAGGTGCCACAATGCTTAAGAATGCCACCCCCCAAAAAACAGTGAATTGTGTGGAAAAGGGTGGAAGTTTTGATCCCAACATATAAGTCACCTCTTCATGTCTACAGCTGTGTAAGTTAACAGACTTAAACAACCGATTGTAGGTTTAGCCAAGCCACCAACAAGCTTAGGGTCAGCACGGAACCTATCGTGCTTAGAAAAATAGCTCGTGCGCTGATGGCAGCGTCTTCTCTGAATAGACTGGCCAACATAAATGGGCCAGTGCCCACAGGCGTGGCAGCCGACAATATAGCGGCCCAAGCCCAGATCGGATCCAGCTGAAAAACAAAAAGCGCCAGTATGCCAACGGCGATCGGATGCATGAATAGTTTCAGTAAAACGATCTGCTTAACTGCGGGATGGTTGGATTGCGTTTGCGATTGCGCCAAAAATAGCCCAATTGTCAAGAGCGCGCAGGGCGTGGCTGCATCAGACAGTAAGTCGATCAACCCCATCAAGGCTTGTGGTGGCAGGGTGCCAGTGCCGGCACTGGCCAGTCCCAAGACAGGTGCGATCAGGATGGGATTTTTAAGCAATGAGATACCCACTTTGCCAAGTGCGGGCAAAATACTTTTGCCTTCAGCGCGCTGCCACTCAATCGCAATGATGGTTAAGCCAAATTGGAAGGCACCCGTTATAACAGCGGCAATGACAGCCGGTGCCAGTGCCTCTGGGCCGAGGACCATGAGAATCAGTGGAATGCCCATGTACCCCGAATTGGCGTAGCCCGAACTCATGCTGTTGATGGTGCGGGCGATATTGGCAAGGCTTTGCTTGCGGCTAAACCAAAGATAAACAGCCATGGTGATCAAAGTACCAGCGCCGTAACTGATCACGAAGCCGATTTCAGACAATGCCTCAATCTCGGCTCGCGCCATGGCGGCATAAAGCAAGGCGGGTAGGGCCAAGTAGATGACAAACCGATTCAAAGCGTCGGTTGCCGTGGCAGCCAACAAACCCCGTCGATGGCAAAACCATCCCAAAAGGATCAAGCCGAAGATGGGCACGACAGTGTCAATAACAGCTTGGAACATAACGGCCAAGAGCTCACATCAGTTAAATTTAGTCAATCTAGTGTAACTGCGAAGGCAGGACTTTAATCGGTACGATGAAAAGGAGGGATCGCTTTGTCAAGCAAGCCAAGGCTGACCGTCAAAACAGGTGATTGGGCAACGCTGGCATCACTCGCTTTGCCGTTGCGCCTGAGAGTATTTGTTCATGAGCAGGCGGTACCGCTTGAAATGGAGGTTGATGAATGGGATCCAATGGCTTTGCATGCGGTGGTTTTAGGTGAGAGTGGCGAAGCGTTTGCGACTGGGCGCCTAGTCTTCGAACAATCGGGCTGTGTGTCTAAATCAACACCGTCATCGTTGGGCAATGCGGTTGGGCGAATCGGCAGGGTGGCTGTGCTGGCCACCGATCGTGGACAGGGTCTTGGAAGGCTAGTCATGGTGACTTTAATTCAGACCGCCAACGAGAAAGGGATTAAGCGCTTAACGTTGCATGCACAGCAATCGGCTGTTGGGTTTTACGAACGATTCGGATTTTTTAGCGTTGGCGAAGCCTTTGAAGAGGCGGGCATCGCACACATCGAGATGTGGCGGTAAAGGTTTCGACAATAGCCTAAAAGATGGCCCTTCAAAAACAGAATCCAGGTGACATGACTGTCAACTGGACTGTGTATATTCGGTAGTGGTGCCCAGAAGAGGACTCGAACCTCCACACCTTGCGGCACACGGACCTGAACCGTGCGCGTCTACCAATTCCGCCACCTGGGCACGTTGTCAGGCATAATGAAACCTAAACAGGCGTCATAGTATAAACGAGATTCGAAACTTGGCCAATAGACCCACCAAAACACCCCCCCCAACCCGCAAAAATCCAGATGACAAAGCGGCTTCAATGCCGGATTTTGATCCGGATGTGCCAACGCGCGAGCAAATGTTGCTCGAGTTGCGAAAAGCGGCCTCACCCATATCGCCAGACGAGTTGGCCCAGCGCCTAGGCGTGGACAGAGAGCCCACTCGCATGGGCTTTGATCGGCGTTTGAACGCCATGGAGCGCGACGGGCAGTTGATGCCTAATCGTAAAGGCGTTCTTTTGCTGGCTCAAAAGCTCGACTTTGTGGCTGGACGGGTGCTCGGGCATCGTGACGGTTTTGGTTTCTTAGTCAGAGATGACGGTCAAAGCGATATCTTTTTATCACCCCGAGAAATGTTGAAAGTGTTGCACGGCGACCGGGTTTTGGTAAAACCTGTTGGCGAATACCGTGGCAAACCTGATGGTTCGATTGTTGAGGTGCTTGAACGTCGCACCAACCGATTGGTTGGCAGGTTTCTCAATGAGCGTGGCATCACCATTGTGGTGCCCGAAGATCAGCGCATCAAGCATGATGTTCTTATTCCGCCAAGCGACACGGCAGGCGCGCAACACGGTCAAGTCGTGTCAGTCGAAATCATCGCGCAGCCTACGCGCCACACACAGCCGCTTGGTCGTGTGGCCGAAATTTTGGGTGAAATTGATGACCCCGGCATGGAAATTGAAATTGCCGTCCGAAAATTTGACGTCCCAGTGGCTTTTTCTGACGCGGCCCTTAAACAGGCTGACAAATTGCCCGATGCGATTCGACGCACTGACTTAAAAGACCGCGTGGATTTGCGTGACGTGCCGCTCATCACCATTGACGGTGAAGACGCGCGCGACTTTGATGATGCGGTTTTTTGTGAACCGGTTGAAATTGGTGACAAACGCAAACGCCCTGGTTGGCGTTTACTGGTTGCGATTGCTGATGTTGCACACTATGTCGGTGATGGTGATGCCCTCGATGGTGATGCTCGTGAACGCGGCACCAGTGTGTATTTCCCGCGTAAAGTCATCCCCATGTTGCCTGAGAAGTTGTCAAATGGGCTTTGTTCGCTAAACCCCCATGTTGACCGCTTAACGCTTGTTTGTGACATGGTGATTGCGGCCAACGGTGCGAAAGCTGGTGGCGTCGTGGCCTATCAGTTCTACAACGCGGTGATTCACTCACACGCTCGGACAACATATACCCAAGTTTGGGAGACGTTGCAGCATCCCACTGGCCCAGTGGCCAAGCAGTTTGCTGCGGTGGTGCCTCAGATCAATCACTTGCATCAGCTCTTTTTGTTATTGCAAGCAGCCCGGAAAAAACGCGGCTCAATTGACTTTGATACGGTTGAAACCAAAATCATTTGCAACGACCTCGGTCGCATCGAAAAGATCATTGGTATGGTGCGCAACGACGCCCATCGGATGATTGAAGAGTGCATGTTGACAGCCAATACGTGCGCGGCAGACTTTTTGCTGCGTAGCAAGCACCATGGCTTGTTCAGAGTGCACGAAGGACCAACACCGGAAAAGCTTAAAGCATTGCGAGCGTTTCTCAAAACGCTGGGATTATCGATCGGTGGTGGTGATGATCCGCAGGGCAAAGACTACGCTGTTTTGATCGATCAAGTGCGCTCACGCCCCGATTTTGGTCTGCTGCAAAGCATGAGCTTGCGCTCGATGCAGCAAGCCATCTACTCACCAGACAACATGGGACACTTCGGTCTCAGTTACCCTGCTTATGCCCACTTTACGTCACCTATTCGTCGGTTTCCTGACCTCTTGACGCACCGGGCCATCAAGGCATTGTTGGCCAACAAGCGTTACACCCCTGAGGCTTCTGATCACGTGGTGGTGCCTGGGATGACGCGCCGTGAATACGAGCACGACGTTTGGGAAAAGCTGGGCATTATTCTTTCGGCGCGTGAGCGACGTGCCGATGATGCATCACGCGACGTTGAAGCTTGGCTCAAATGTTGGTTTGTGAAAGAACGCGTGGGCGAGGTCTTTAGCGGGCGTGTCACTGGTGTGGCGAGTTTTGGTATTTTTGTCACGCTGGATACTTTGCACGTTGAAGGGATGGTTCACGTCTCTGAGCTGGGGACCGAATACTTTCAGTTTAATGAAGGGATGCACGAGTTACGTGGTGAACGTACCGGCATGCGCTATCGGCTCACGGACCCCGTTCAGGTGCAAGTGGCGCGCGTGGACCTAGAGGCGCGAAGGATAGAGTTCCGACTGGTTGACGGCACTTCATTTACTGGGTTGCGTAAAGCAGCCAAGCGCGCTAACAATGAAACCCGGCATGTCAAGAAAGCCGCAGCGCCAAAACCTGCTGAGCTGCGTGGTCTAACGGCCAAGCAGCGTCGCGCCCAAGCCAAGCGTGCTAGCACAGCGACGACGGCGTCAGCGGTTGGGCATTCCGTCAAAAAGGCCACCAAAGCCCCCAAGTCAGCTGTGCGTCCCGCCCCCTTAAAAAAACGTTAATCACAGTCCCCACTCATGAAAATATCTCAATTGCTAGCGGGATTTCACGCGGTGACAGCGCGTGCTAGGCACGCGCCAGACACCATCGAGGCGGTCTATGCTGACGCTCAAAGACGCGACAAGCGTATGCAAACACTACTGCAGCAGTTGCAAGATAAGTCAGTCAAAGTGCATCTGGTCAATTCAGCGCGTTTGGGTGAAATCGCAGGCACCGTGAAGCACCAAGGCATCATTGCCATGGCCAGTCAACTGACACAAGCGCAAGACCTGCAAGAAGTGTTTGATGATATCGAAGGGCCAGCCCTTTTTTTGGTGCTTGATGGCGTGACAGACCCCCATAACCTTGGCGCCTGTCTTCGTACCGCTGACGCCGCTGGCGTGCACGCGGTACTCGCCCCCAAAGACCGTGCCGTTGGCTTGAGCGCCGTGGTGCAGCGCGTGGCTTGCGGCGCTGCGCAAACGACGCCTTACCTCATGGTGACAAATTTGGCGCGCACCTTGCGCGAGCTCAAAGCACTTGGCGTTTGGATTGTGGGCACAGACGAAGAGGCAGAGCAGACCATTGATACCGTTGATCTGACCATGCCCACGGCTTGGGTCATGGGTGCTGAAGGCGAAGGGATGCGTCGTTTAACCAGAGAACTCTGTGATGTGCTGGTTCGTATCCCGATGAACGGTTCGGTTGAAAGTCTGAATGTGAGTGTGGCGACTGGCGTCTGCTTGTTCGAGTCAGTGCGTCAGCGTGGCCAAAAAACGGTTACGGCGAGTTAATATTTCGTTGTTTACGAGCTTGCGCTCGGTCTTTGGGGTGATCGGCAAATTGCGTCATCCTTTAAATTTTATTTGAGCGACTGAAATGATGAGTCAGCAAGGATTCACAACCCGTATCTTGCATGCCGACCGACGCGGTGGAACCGAACACGGTGCTGTGCATAAGCCGATACACACGTCTTCGCAGTACGCCTATTCGGATGCGCGCGAACTCGCTGCCGTTTTTCAAGGCGAGCCTGGGTTTTCTTATGCGAGGCAGGGCACGCCAACCACGGCTGCCTTGGAGTCTAAGCTCACGCAAATGGAAAACGCTCGCGCCTCGATTGTGTTTTCGACGGGTATGGCGGTTTTGGCGGCCTTGTTCACGACGCTGCTCAAGTCGGGTGATCATCTGATCTCGAGTCGCTATATTTTTGGCAATACCAACAGCCTTTTCGGTACGCTTGATGCGCTCGGTATTGAGGTGACGTTGGTTGATGCCACTGATGTTCAGGCCGTTGCCAATGCCGTGACTGAAAACACAAAGATGATTTTTGTGGAATCAATAGCCAATCCAGCCACACAGGTGGCCGATTTGATGGGTATTGGTGAGTTAGCCAAAGAAAAAGGGTTGGTTTACGTTCTTGACTCAACACTCACCTCGCCTTACTTGCTGCAAGGCCAGTCTGTTGGTGCTAGTTTGGTGATGCATTCGCTGTCTAAACACATTGCGGGTCATGCGCAAGCCCTTGGAGGCGTGCTGATTGACACGGGTCTGTTTGACTGGTCAAGTTATGTCAATATTTTGCCGATTTATCGAAAAGGCGATAGCGCAGGTTGGGGTTTGACCCAGATCAAGAAAAAAGGGCTTCGAGACATGGGTGCGACGTTGGCGGCTGAACCTGCGCATCGCATTGCCGTTGGTGCTGAGACCTTGGCCTTGCGACTAGAAAAGGCGTGCGGCAATGCGCTAGCCCTGGCGCAACATCTGGCGTCACATCCTTTGGTTCAAGCGGTTTATTACCCTGGGTTGGTCGGACACGCACAGCATGAAAGGGCTAAGGGATTGTTTGGTAACCGTTTTGGCACACTACTTTCCTTTGAGCCTAAACCGCATGTGGATTGTTTTGAGTTGCTCAATGCCCTTGACGTGGTGATTTTAGCAACGCACGTGGGTGACACCCGAACCTTAGCGCTGCCGGTTGCCCACACCATTTATCATGAGATGGGTGCTGAGCAGCGGGGGTTGATGGGCATTGCTGACAACCTGATTCGTGTCTCAGTGGGTATCGAAGACAGTGAGGATCTTTTTCATGATTTTGATCAAGCTTTCGCCAAACTGACTTTATGACGCCGTCGTTGCACTGCATCAAAAAAAATTTGGAATCTGTGCTTTATATCATCCCATTGCGTGTGGAAATCTTTTACACTTCAGATTGCTTGTAAAGCACTTTTAATATTTATAGTCAATGTTTATGCGGTTTTCAACGTTTTTTTGTTTGACAGTCCAAACAACTAAAGGTTAAATAGCAACACGCGATGGCTGAGAAGAATAAACATCGTAACCACACGCACTCATCAAATATTAATGTGTGCAGAACTTAAACTAAAGACAGAAAGGGATCTTCTAACATGAACAAAACCGAATTGATCGAACTCATCGCCGGCAAGGCTGATATTTCAAAAGCAGCGGCAGGTCGTGCACTAGATGCGTTAATCGGCGGTGTTAAGACCACCCTCAAAAAGGGTGGCACGGTGACTTTGGTTGGTTTTGGGACGTTCGCAGTGACCGCACGTGCTGCGCGCACTGGCCGTAACCCACGTACTGGCGAAGCCATCAAGATTAAAAAAGCCAAAGTGCCAAAGTTCCGTCCAGGTAAAGCATTGAAAGACGCCGTTAATTGATTTAATTCCGCGTTTGGCAGTGTTCTAACGGTTCGCTATAATGCGAACCGTTAGTCGTTTAAGCGGCTGTCATTTATTGACCGTGACTTCATGCTTTGCATGGAAAACGATATTTTTATTTTCTTTTGATCGTGGGTGCTTAGCTCAGTTGGTAGAGCGGCGCCTTTACACGGCGTAGGTCGGGGGTTCGAGCCCCTCAGCACCCACCACGATCCATCCCCAAATCACCCCACTGCGCCTAACACTTCGCCGCAGATCATGCCGCTTAGCTTGTGGCACAATTCGCCGTACTTTTTCTTATTGCTTATTGAGTAGCCCATGTCTGAACCTGAGTTTATCTCTTACGAGCCGCGATTGGCTGGTGCTATTGAGCAGCGCTTGCAGCAACAATTGGCCTCGGAGCTCAGTGTGGCTGCAAAGCAAGTCGCAGTCACCATGGGTCTTCTGGCTGATGGTGCAACGGTACCCTTTATTGCCCGCTATCGCAAAGAAATGACTGGTGGCTTAGATGACGTGGTGTTGCGCCAGCTCGAAGAGCGCTTGGGTTACTTGAAAGAGCTTGAAGCCCGAAGAGACGTGATCTTATCGTCTGTTGCTGATCAAGGTCAGTTGACCCCAGCCTTGGCGCAGGCCATCACGCAGGCAGACAGCAAGCAACGCCTTGAGGACTTGTATGTGCCGTATAAGCCCAAGCGTCGCACGCGTGCGCAAATCGCTCGAGAGGCGGGTCTAGCGCCCTTGGCTGTGGCTTTGATGGGTGGTGATGCGGCGATGGATCCCCAATTGCTCGCCCAAGCGTATGTCAACGCGGACCTTGGGGTGGCTGACACCAAAGCGGCCCTCGATGGTGCTCGCGATATTTTGACTGAACAGTTTGCGGAAAACGCCGACTTGGTCGCACACCTGCGCGAGATGATTTGGTCACGCGGCTTTGTGTATGCGCGTGTGGTGGCTGGTAAAGAACAAGAAGGCTCAAATTTCAGAGACTGGTTTGAGTTTCAAGAACCCTTGCGTCAAATCCCGTCGCACCGCATGCTCGCGTTGTTGCGTGGCCGCCAGCAAGGCATTCTTGATATTAGGGTAGGGCTCTCGCCCGATGAGGATGTGCTCTTGCCGCACCCTTGTACCCGAGCCATTGCGCATTGTGTGGGCTTGCCCGACACAATATTTGAAGCCAACACAGACCCAAGAGCGCACTGGCTTGCTGACGTCTGTCGCTGGGCTTGGCGTGTCAAACTATTGTTGGCCTTTGAAATGGAAATGATTACCCGCCTGCGCGAGAGCGCGGAGTCCGAAGCCATCCGGGTTTTTGCGGCTAACTTAAAGGATTTGTTGCTGGCACCGCCTGCGGGCGCCAAATCAGTGCTTGGTTTAGACCCTGGTATTCGCACGGGTGTCAAAGTGGCTGTGATTGACCACACCGGCAAGGTTGTCGAGACAACCACGATTTATCCGTTCGAACCGCGTCGCGATGTGGTGGGTAGTTTGGCAACCTTGGCTCGAATCGCCAAAACCCATCAAGTCGAGCTGGTTGCCATCGGGAACGGCACCGCCTCTCGGGAAACTGAAAAGCTGGTGGCAGCGCTCATGAAAGCAAATCCGTCGCTGGCGCTCACCAAAGTCGTGGTGTCAGAAGCTGGGGCATCGGTTTATTCGGCCTCGGCACTTGCCTCAGAGGAGTTTCCTGATCTTGACGTGAGCTTGAGGGGTGCAGTCTCGATTGCGCGTCGCTTGCAAGACCCGCTTGCTGAGCTCGTAAAGATTGAACCCAAAGCGATTGGCGTGGGCCAGTACCAGCACGATGTGAATCAACGGCAATTGAGTCATGGCCTGCAAGCGGTGATTGAAGATTGTGTGAACGCGGTCGGTGTCGATGTGAATACCGCTTCTGTGCCTTTACTGACCAATGTCTCTGGCTTGAATAGCAGCTTGGCTAAAAACATTGTGACGTATCGTGATTTGAACGGCGCCTTTAAGTCTCGCCGTTCGTTGATGTCAGTGCCACGCTTTGGTGAAAAAGCATTTGAACAAGCGGCTGGTTTTTTACGGATTCAAGGCGGTGAAAATCCCTTGGATGCTTCGGCTGTGCATCCCGAAGCCTACCCTGTGGTGCAAAAGATTTTGGCGCAGGTTAAGGCCGATCTGAGTGCTGTCATGGGAAACCCAGAGGCCTTAAAGGGCCTGTCACCGGCTGCTTTTACTGATGAGCGGTTTGGTTTGCCGACGGTCAAAGACATCCTAAACGAACTAGAAAAGCCCGGTCGTGACCCCCGTCCCGAGTTCAAGACAGCGACCTTTGATGAGCAAGTCCAGTCAATGTCAGACTTGCAGGTCGGCATGGTTTTGGAAGGTGTGGTGACCAATGTGGCTAACTTTGGGGCGTTCGTGGACATTGGTGTGCATCAGGACGGTTTGGTTCACATTTCGGCCTTGGCCAATGTGTACGTCAAAGATCCGCGCGATGTGGTGCGCACCGGTCAAACCGTTACGGTTAAGGTGGTTGAAGTCGATCAAGCGCGCAAGCGAATTGCGCTCACCATGCGTCTAGACGATGATGTCATGGCTCGGCAGGCACCACGTGGCAGTGCAGAGGGGTCGGGACAGGCTGGCCACCCCGGGCGTGCTGGCCAAAAGCCGGCCCGTCAAGCAGCAGTGCCCCGTCAAAGCCCCGCACCTGCACCAGCAACAGGGGCAATGGCAGACGCCTTTGCCCAGCTTAAGCGCCGTGGTTAATGCCTGAGTGGTTCTGGCGGGTTAGCCCCGTCACTGCCAAGATTGACAGTGACGGGATGTCATCAAGACTGCCGACCGAGCTTGGCGCCGATGCGCATGCGCAAGGCATTGAGCTTGATGAAGCCAGCCGCGTCAGCCTGGTTGTAGGCACCACCATCATCGTCAAAGGTTGCGATGGTCTGGTCAAACAAGCTGTCTGCCGAGTCACGCGCGACCGTGTACACGTTGCCTTTGTAAAGTTTTAATCGTGCCCAGCCATTGACTTGCGTTTGTGTCTGATCGATCAGGGCTTGCAGCGCATGGCGCTCAGGCGACCACCAATAGCCGTTGTAGATCAAAGCGGCGTAGCGGGGCATGAGGTCGTCTTTGAGGTGGGCCACTTCACGGTCAAGCGTGATGGATTCAATCGCACGGTGTGCTTTCAACAAAATAGTGCCGCCTGGCGTCTCGTAGCAGCCACGAGACTTCATGCCAACATAGCGGTTTTCGACCAGATCTAAGCGGCCAATGCCGTGTTTGCCACCGAGTTGATTCAATCGTTCGAGCATGGTGGCGGGGCTAAGTGCTTGGCCGTTCAGACTGACTGGGTCGCCATTTTTAAACTCGATATCAATGAATTCTGGCGCGTCAGGCGCAGCCTCTGGCGAGACGGTCCAACGCCACATGGATTCCTCGGCTTGTGCCTTGGGGTCTTCTAAGTGCCGGCCTTCAAAACTGATGTGCAGCAGATTGGCATCCATCGAATAGGGAGCGCCGCCTTGCTTGTGCTTCATATCCACGGGTATGCCAGCAGCGTCAGCATAGGCCAGCAGCTTTTGGCGAGAGAGCAAATCCCACTCGCGCCACGGTGAAATCACCTTAATACCGGGCTCAAGTGCGTAGTAGCCAAGTTCAAATCGGACCTGGTCGTTGCCTTTTCCGGTGGCGCCATGCGATACCGTATCCGCACCCACTTGGCGAGCAATTTCAATTTGGCGTTTGGCGATCAATGGCCGGGCAATCGAGGTGCCCAAGAGGTACTCGCCTTCGTAAACCGTGTTGCAGCGAAACATCGGAAAAACAAAGTCGCGAACAAACTCTTCGCGTAAATCGTCAATAAAAATGTTGTCAGGGCGGATCCCCAATTGGATGGCTTTCGCACGAGCAGGCTCGACTTCTTCGCCTTGCCCGATGTCGGCTGTGAATGTGACAACTTCACATTTATAGGTGTCTTGTAGCCACTTCAAAATGACAGAGGTGTCTAAGCCGCCAGAATAGGCGAGTACCACTTTATTAACGTTACTCATGGGTGACCTTCAAATTTAAATCATTCATCGAATACAGTCTTTCAAGCAATGTTGTGAAGCAAGAAATGTTGAGATTTTAGCGCTTGGTGCTTAAACCTTGCCAAGCAACAGAAATTCCATCAGCGCTTTTTGAGCGTGAAGCCGGTTTTCCGCTTCTTCCCAGACCACACTTTGGGGGCCATCAATCACATCAGCACTCACTTCTTCGCCCCGATGCGCCGGCAAGCAGTGCATGAAAAGGGCGTCAGGGCTGGCGCAAGCCATCATGCGTTGATCAACACACCAATGTTGGAAGGCCTGTTTTCTGACTTCGTTTTCCGCTTCATAGCCCATGCTGGTCCAAACGTCAGTGGTGATGAGGTGTGCACCCTCACAGGCTGCGATTGGGTCATCAAACGAGCGATACACCCCCGCAGGGATACCTTGTAACCGACCGGGGTCGAGCTGATAGCCCTTGGGCGCACTAAAGTGCAGGGTGAAACCCAGCAGCTGGGCCGCCTGGATCCAGGTATAAGCCATGTTGTTGGCATCACCAATCCAAGTGACGACCTTGCCCTGAATCGACTGACGATGCTCAAGAAAGGTGAACACATCGGCCAGTATCTGGCAGGGATGATACTCGTTGGTCAAGCCGTTGATAACGGGTACGCGCGAGTATTTTGAAAAGGCCTCGATGCGGGTTTGCTCAAAGGTGCGGATCATGATGATGTCAACCATGCGCGAGACCACGCGAGCTGTGTCTTCAATTGGCTCAGAGCGTCCAAGTTGAGAGTCAGAGGTGGTGAGATGGATGACCGCACCACCCATTTGATACATGCCAGCTTCAAACGATACCCTGGTGCGTGTGCTGGCTTTTTCAAAAACCATGGCCAGCGTCATGTCGTCAAGTGGACGGTAGGGCTCATAACGTTTGAATTTATCTTTGATGATTCGCGCGCGTTCCAGCACGTGTTCGAGTTCATCGCGGCTGAGATCGGCCAGTTGCAAAAAATGACGTATCGGTTTGCTGGTGGTCAATGGCGTGTCGCTTTGCTGCAATGTCATGCATTTTTCCTATGGTTGTTGAGCCACAAAGGATTGGATCAACGGAATCAGGATATCTAAGAGCATATCGGCTTCTTGGCTCGTCAAAATAAGCGGCGGCAGTAGGCGCACCACTTTGTCACGGGTGACGTTAATCAAAAGCCCGTTGTTCATGGCTTTGGTCACCAGTTCACCACAAGGGCGATCAAGCTCAATACCGATCATCAAGCCTTGCCCACGTATTTCTTTAACGCCCGCAAGAGACCCTAGCTCACTGTCCAAACGTGCTTTCATGGCTTGACCGACTTTGTGGGCGTGCTCAAGCAGGCCGTCGGATTCAAGCGTGTCAAGAACGGCCAAAGCAGCAGCGCAGACCAACGGCCCACCGCCAAATGTGGTGCCGTGGTGGCCAGGCTTTAGTATGCCTGCAGCGGGGCCGCGCAGGGCCACAGCGCCAATGGGTACACCACCACCCAAGCCCTTGGCCAAGGTCATGACATCTGGCAAAACATTTGCCCATTGATGAGCGAGCCACTTGCCGGTTCTGCCAATGCCGGACTGGACTTCATCAATAATCAGTAGCCACTGGCGCTCATCACAAAGTTTGCGCAATTCTTGGATATAACTGATATCGGATGGTCGAATACCGCCTTCGCCTTGCAAGACTTCAATCATGACAGCCACCACATCAGGGCAGTCTTTAGCCGCATTTTTAACCGCGTCAAGGTCGTTGTACGTGACTTGAATAAAGCCAGCCGGCAGCGGTCCAAACCCTTCTTTGGCTTTTTCGCTACCAGTGGCCGCTAATGTGCCAATGGTGCGCCCATGCCAAGATGAATCCATGGTGATGATGGTGGGGATTTTGATGCCTTTCAGATGGCCATAAAGCCGGGCGACTTTGATCGCACCTTCATTGGCTTCAGCCCCGCTGTTGGCAAAAAACACCTCGCTTAAGCCTGAGATGGCGGCGATGCGTTGTGCCAAGGATTCTTGCAGTGGCACTTGGTAGATGTTAGAAGTGTGTATCACGCGGGCGGCCTGCTCACTGATCGCTTTAACGAGCGCAGGATGGGCGTGACCTAAGCAAGAAACGCCGATACCCGACAAACCGTCAAGGTATCGTTTGTTGCTTTCGTCCCATAGCCAAACGCCTTGGCCACGTGTAAAAGCGACAGGCAAGCGACCATAGATAGGTGAAAGGGCAGAGCTCATGATGGGTGGGTTCCATGCAGTCAAGGGTGTCAATAAAAGCGTCATCCTCAATCATATACAATCCGGGCAGCGATCGTGCGAATCCACGGGCGTGTCGTGATTAGATTTGCGTTAGAGACCCGTTAATGAGCAGTTCCCCCGTTTTTTTTGTTATTTGTGGTGAAACCCTCGATGGTCAGCGGTTCCGACCGAGTGACTGGGCAGAGCGCTTGGCTGGTGTCTTGGCCCCCTACAGGCCAGTGGGAGCACTTGGTGGACACCTGACTTATTCCCCCTACGTTGTGCCGCGGAACATCAATGGTACCAAGGTCGTTGTGATTGACTATCGCTTGCGCGATATTGAACCACTGGCTTGGAAGTTCGTTCACGACTTCGCCCAAGAAAACCAGCTCAAAACGGCAGAAGGCCTAACTGACGTCACCAAATTGGCTTAAATGATTTGATAGGTATGAGCTTGGGCTGATGCTGCGCGCCTTGTTACTGGTGTCGTTTTAGTTCACCGGTGTGATCAGAGGCTTGCCGGCAAAGTAGGCGGCCAAGTTTCGTTTGACCAAATCAAACATCGCTTCTCTGGTTTCCACGGTCGCGCTGGCCTGGTGAGGCATCAGCACCGCGTTGGATAATTGCTTGAGCGCGTCAGGTACTTTCGGTTCGTTTTCGAAGACATCGAGCCCAGCGCCACCGAGCGCGCCCGATTTGAGCAGTTCGGTCATGGCCGTTTCATCAATAACAGGACCCCTGGCGATGTTCACGAGAATGCCTTTGGCACCTAGTGCCGTGAGCACCTCGCGATTGAGCAATTGTCGTGTATCAGCACCGCCCACTGTGGCCACAACCAGAAAATCAGACCATTTGGCCAATTCGACCAGAGTCGGCAGGTAGGTGTAGTCGACATCGGTGCGTTTGTTGCGGTTGTGATAACCGATCTGCATATCAAAACCCAGACCACGCTTAGCAATGGCTAGTCCGATACGACCTAAACCAACAATACCCAATCGCTTGCCACTGACCCGTCTGCCAAGGGGCAGCATGCCTTCTTTGTTTTCCCAACGGTTTTCGCGCACAAAGTGATCGCCTGCGGCAATATGCCGAGCCGTTGCAATCAAAAGCCCCCACGCTTCGTCGGCCACACAATCGTTGAGCACATCAGGGGTGTTTGAGACAAGAATGCCACGCGCGTTGGCAGCTTCGATATCAATCGTGTCGTACCCGACGCCCCAGTTGCAAATGAACTTCAGGTTGGGCAATTGCGCAATGATGTCACGATCACAGCCGTGCATGGCCGAAGTGACAACCACTTCTACATCTGCGGCTTGCGCTAGGCAGGCGGCGCGGTCGGCGGCTTGCCAAAGTGCGATGATCTCGTGGTTCTGTTGAAGTGAGACATCAGCGCCGGGCGATCCGCCCAATGATCCAACTTGAAGAATACGAGGCTTTTGCATGATTACCTTTGTGTTGTTTTTTGATGGTGGTTGTTGCGTTTCGCTTGACGCGTTAAATGTTACTTTAGCGCATGGCAACGCCATTCAGTGTTTGAATCAATCAAGACTGAACATCCACCAATGATAATGACCGTACCTTGCGCCTGATTTCGCCTACGTCTTTGGCTTTTCTTCGCTTCGAGCACCCAACAAAAAAGCCCCTTTGAGGGGCTTTTTTGTTGGGTGCTGTCTAAATAAGACTGGCATTGCCATCAATACTTAGAGTCTAAACTTAGGCCAGTGCCAAAGCCTTAACAGCAGCAGAAAGCCTGCTTTTCTGGCGAGAGGCTTTATTCTTGTGAATGATCTTTTTGTCAGCCACACTGTCAATGACGCTTGTCGTCTTGCGTAAAGCTTCAGCAGCCAATTCCTTATCACCGGCTGCGACAGCGGCGCGCACGCGTTTGATTGAGGTGCGCAACATTGAGCGCAGACTGGTGTTGTGCATATTGCGCGCCACAGACTGACGAGCGCGTTTGCGAGCTTGGGCGGTATTTGCCATGTTTCTAAACGAGCCTTTGTTATGTTCTGTACATTCGGACTAACTTAAGTAATCGATAACTATAGCATAAATAGCCCGATTAAGTGGATTTTTCATCCGTATTTTTGGTTTGAATCGAGCGCTTGCGCTGAAAATCAGAAGGTCTGACGCCCATAAGCCACAACGTGAGAACGTAAGTGGCAAGTCCACCGCCCAAAGTGGCACCCAACCAGAGCACCCTGAGCCAGCCGCCCATGCTTTGCTCTGTCCAGTCCACGCCCGAGCCAACCAGGCTGATGAAAGCCCCCATGACGATTAGCGCCACGGCTTGTCGCCCTAAAAAGACTAACCAGCCGGATTGTGCTTGATAAACCCCACGACGGCGAAGGCCGACATAAAGGGCGCCAGCGTTAATGGTGGCGCCTAACGCAATGGCCAGCGCAAGCCCCGCATGGGCAAACACAGGCACCAACACTAGATTTAAAAGTTGAGTCAAGATAAGCACGACAATTGCAATTTTGACTGGTGTTTTGATGTCTTGCTTGGCGTAAAAACCGGGCGCCAGTATTTTGATCATCAACAAGCCGATCAATCCAACGGCATAGGCCATGACAGCGGTTTGGGTTTGGTAGACGTCGTTGGCAGAAAAAGCGCCATATTGAAACAGGGTGGCGACCATGGCGTCTGCTAACAAAATCATTGCCAACGCCGCGGGTAAGCCCAGCAATAAGACCAAACGTAAACCCCAGTCCAGCAGCCGGCTGTATTCGTCACTGGATTGGCTCGCGTGCGCCTTTGAGAGACTTGGCAAAAGAACCGTGCCCAATGCCACGCCTATTAAAGCGGTGGGGAACTCCATCAGTCGGTCTGCAAAGGACAACCAAGTGACGCTTCCTGGGGTTAACCAAGTGGCAATGTTGGTGTTGATCAAAATGGAAATTTGCGCGACAGACACACCCAGCGTAGCAGGCACCATTTGCCGCATCACTCGGCGCACGATGGGGTCTTTGTAGGTTTGGGCAACGTTGCCACCGAACCTAGGCCGTAAGCCCAGCCGTGAAAGGGCCAGCCACTGAATGGACAATTGAGCCACGCCGCCGATCATCACGCCGATCGCCAGGGCATAAATAGGTTGCGCCAAGTGATTGGACAGCAAAAGGCTGGCCGCAATCATGCTCAGGTTGAGCAAAACCGGTGTGAAAGCAGGAATCGCGAACTTGCGCCACGTGTTCAGAACGCCGGAGGCAAAGGCAACCAGCGACATGCACACGATGTAGGGAAACATCACCCGCGTCATCCAGACTGCCGCGGTAAACTCATCAGCCCGCGCCTCAGCACTCATGCCACTGGCAATGGCAAGCACAACCAGTGGCGCGCCAACAATGCCTAGGACAGTGATCAGCGACAGGGCAATGAAAAGTGCCGATGCCACTCGGTCAATGGTTTGTCTGACCGCAGCGGTGTCGGCGTGCGTTTCTTTGACTTCGCCCAAAATGGGAATGAATGCCTGAGAAAAGGCACCTTCGGCAAACAGCCGTCGCAACAAGTTTGGGATTCGAAAGGCGACCCAAAAGGCATCGGTCATTGCGCTGGCACCGAACGCCCGAGCAATGATGATGTCTCGGGCGAGGCCACTGATCCGCGACAGCAGCGTCAAGGTGCTGACCGTCGCGGCTGAACGCATCAAGCTCATTTGGGTGGCATACGTATCGCACCGTCTAAGCGAATGGTTTCACCGTTTAGCATTTCGTTGGTAATAATTTGGTGAACCAATTTGGCATAGTCCTCGGGGCGACCCAAGCGAGAGGGAAAGGGAATGCTTTCGGCCAGAGAGTCTTGCACGGCCTGTGGCATGCCAAACACCATGGGTGTGCCAAATATGCCGGGAGCAATCGTCATGCAGCGGATGCCCAAAGGTGCCAAATCACGAGCGATTGGTAGTGTCATGCCCACGGTAGCGGCTTTTGAGGCAGCATATGCGGCTTGTCCGATTTGCCCGTCGTAGGCCGCAACCGATGCTGTATTGATCAAAACCCCGCGTTCGCCCGTGTCCTCAGGGGTGTTGTGTTGCATGGCTTCAGCGCAAAGACGGATCATGTTGAAGCTGCCAACGGTGTTGATCATCAACACTTTCTGAAACATGTCTAAGGGGTGCGCGCCTTTTTTACCGACAGTCTTGGCCGCCGGTGCGATACCAGCGCAGTTGATCAGGCCAAACAAGGGACCCATGGCACAAGCGGTCGCCACCACCGATTGCGCATCGGTTTCTTGCGTGACATCGCAATGCACGTAGGTTTGATTAAGAGATTGAGCCAGTGTTTTTCCAACCTCATCTTGTAAGTCAGCCATCACCACACGAGCACCGTTGTCGGTCAACATTTTTGTGGTGCCTGCGCCCAAACCTGAGGCGGCACCTGTGACGATAAAGACCTTACCTGCAATCTGCATGTTGTTTCGTTCCTCTTATGATGATCGATCGTTTTGGGTGGTGTGCACTTCGCATACTGCGCCCCGGGGACTATTGGTCAAGTGCCTTGAGCACCCGATTGCGAATCTCCTCAACTGATCCGACACCACTGATTTTTCTATATTTTGCCGCTGTCGAGTCTTGCTCGGCCCAGCTGGAGTAGTAATCCACCAGCGGTCGGGTCTGGTCTTCGTAAACAGACAAGCGATGGCGGACGGTTTCTTCCTTGTCATCGTCGCGTTGTACCAGAGGTTCTCCTGTTTCGTCATCGCGGCCAGCAACTTTTGGAGGGTGAAAAGTAATGTGATAAGAGCGGCCGCTTGGTTGATGAACGCGGCGACCACTCATGCGCAAGATAATGTCTTCATGCGGCACGTCAATTTCAACAACGAAATCCAGCTTCACGTTGGCCGTTTTTAGAGCATCGGCTTGAGGAATGGTTCGTGGAAAACCATCAAACAAATAGCCGCCTGCGCAATCGGGCTGTTCTAGGCGATCTTTCACCAAACCGATAATCAGTTCGTCTGAAACGAGCCCACCAGAGGCCATTACCGATTTCGCTTTTAAACCCAGCGGCGTGCCGGCTTTCACGGCTGCCCTAAGCATATCGCCAGTCGAAATTTGTGGGATTCCGAAATGCTGGGTAATAAATGTCGCCTGGGTTCCTTTTCCGGCCCCAGGTGGGCCTAGCAGTATGAGTCGCATACCCAATCCTTTTTTTTATGACACGCGTCTGAGCGTGGTTTTGATTATGCCGCATCGCGTCATGATGACGAGGATCATTTTTGACGCAAGATTCCTATTGTGCCTCTTGGAAAGTTTTTTGAACTTTTAAAAGGTCTTCTGGGGTGTCGATGCCACCAGCAATCGGTTTGTTCATAACGTTAACGTGAATTTTGAAGCCATGTTCGAGCGCGCGCAACTGTTCCAGTGATTCGCTTACCTCTAGTAAGCCCTGTGTCAGCGAGGGAAAGGCTTTCAAAAACCGCACCCGGTAAGCATAAATGCCGATGTGGTGAAGGACTTGGGCTTTTCCATGCCCATCCCTATCGAAAGGAATTGGCGCTCGAGAAAAATAAAGCGCATGACCACGAAAGTCGCAAACCACCTTGACAACATTGGGATTGTCCCGCAGTGCTTGATCAATCAGGGGGCTTGCGCAAGTGGCGATATCGGCAAGTGGGTCCTCGTGCAGTGCCCGAGCGACCGCCTCAATCAGGGCGGGGTCAATGAGGGGCTCATCGCCTTGAACGTTAACCACGATCTCCTGCTCATCGAAGGCAAGCTGCGTGACGGCCTGAGATAAGCGATCCGTGCCAGTCGGGTGATCAGCCGACGTCATAAGCACTGCAAAGCCGTGTTTTTGGACTGCCTGAGCTATTTTTGAATGATCGGTGGCAACGGTGACAGAGCGAGCACCCGAACGTTCAGCTTGCTCAGCCACGCGTACCACCATGGGAACACCGCCGAGGTCGGCCAACATTTTGCCAGGTAAGCGGGTCGAGGCCCAGCGGGCCGGAATGATCACGTGAAACGCCATTTCAGTCAATCCCGCTGATCCTACGCCAGGCCCGGCGTGCTGCCAGACGCTTCAATGATGGGTTGCGCTTTCGACTCAAGCATCAGTGGGATGCCGTCTTCAATCGGGTAGGTGAGTTTATCCGCACGGCAGATCAGTCCGGTTTTATCGGCATCGAACTGCAATCGACCCTTGCAAATCGGGCACACCAAAATGTCGAGTAATTTGTGGTCCATAGTCTTCAGTCAACGTTGATTGATTGCTGCTTGCTTTTGGTCCTTCTTGCCTTTTTCGTGCAATGTTTTTATGAGCCAATCCAAGATTCTATCGTCTGCCCAATGCAGGCCTGCACTGGCCACCCAGATTCGCGGGTCACGGTCAACCGGAAACTTGATCGCGTCTTTTTCTGTGACTAGTATAGTCTTAGCGTCAATGGACTCGAGCAGCGCTACAGTCATGGGCGCGTGATCCGATAGGGCGACAGTCTGGTCGAGTTTTATTTCATTTTTTTCGAGCACTTGAAAAAAGCGTTCGGGCACGCCAATACCGGCGATGGCAGCCGTGCGAGAGGCAGTGCCATTGTTGGCCTTGAGTTCTTGAGCCATCGCGTCAATGGTCCGTTTTTGGCCAGAAGCGGGGCAATAAAAAAAATCAAGCAACACGGTAAAGCCAAAGGTTGGTGCATGGGCATTTACTGGCATTTCGCTGGTTTCCAGTGTTTTGGTGTCGCTGACGCGCCGTAAAATTGCATCCACAGTTGCGCGACGTCGGCTGGCCTCACGCAGCGGTCCACCGGGCAGAGTGGCACCATTACCCACACCACGATCATCTTCAACCAATAACTCAACATCTCGGGCCAAGCGTTGATGCTGCAAGCCGTCATCACTGATGATGACGTTCACCTCAGGAAAGCGGTCAAGCAACTGACAACCGGCTAAAAAACGGTTGGCATGCACACTCACGGGAATCCCAGTTCGGTTCGCAATCAAGGCAGGCTCATCGCCAAATGTTTGCCAATCAAGCGCTACCCCTTGGGCCGTTGCGGGCGTTGTCTTGCGCGAGCTGCCGTAGCCGCGGCTGATAAGCCCGGGCTTGAAGCCGCGCGAAGTGAGCGCTTTGGCCAGTGCAATGGCAACAGGTGTCTTGCCGGTGCCGCCGATGTACAAATTGCCCACCACAATGACGGGAACTGACAACTGGTCACGTTGCCTGATTTGACGGGCATAAAGCCAGCGGTTGAAAGTAACGGTTATCGAGTACAGCCAAGACGCGGGCTGCATTAACCAATACCAAACACCGCGATTTCGCCATTGCCCGGTGAGCCAATCGACAGCAGGTTTTGGCCAACGCACGATTAGTCCGCAACCTGGGCGGCCAAACTGATTTTATTAAGGCCCGCAAGCCGTGCAGCTTGCATGGCAGTGATCACGGTTTGGTGAGTGGCATTGGCATCTGCACGGATCACC
Source organism: uncultured Burkholderiaceae bacterium (assembly GCA_937888805.1). Taxonomy (GTDB): domain Bacteria; phylum Pseudomonadota; class Gammaproteobacteria; order Burkholderiales; family Burkholderiaceae_B; genus Algicoccus. Next base: position 26,760 of record CALBEY010000108.1, on the reverse strand, counting down.
ACCATTTTTTCAGGGCCAGAACCATTCTGTGCCACCGCGGCAGTCAATGCCGCAGCAATGGCTAAGACATCAGTGCTTTCTAGCACGCGTTGGTCCACGGCAATTTGACCGTCAGCGGCAATCGTGATGCTAATCGAGCCTGAGATCTCCACGGCTGATTGCGCTTGGGGCAAGGACACATCCAAGGCACGCTCTTGTGTGAAAGTGGTTGAAACGGCCAGAAAGATCACAATAACCAGTAGCACATCAATCAAAGGGATGAAATTGATCTCTGGAAAGTCGTCGGCATGTTTGGCGCGCAATTGCATGGCTGGCTTCTTGAGTTAGGGGTAAATCTGCAGGATAAGAGAGCGGGCAGATTGCTCAATTTTGACCAGCAAGTTATTGACGTGTACCCGAAGCAGTCTGTGCGCGATGGCTGCTGGCACGGCGATGAGAATACCAAAGCCTGTGTTGTAGAGCGCAATTGAAATGCCACGGGCCAGTTGCCCTGGGTCAGTCCCGCCAGGTTGATAAGCGGCAAAGATTTCAATCATGCCGATCACAGTACCAAACAGACCCATGAGCGGTGCGATCGTGGCGATCATGCCAAGGGCGGGTAAAAACCGCTGCATTTCATGGGCGATATCAGCCCCAGTTTCCTCAGCACGCAACCGAATTTCATTGATGGGTTGTTGTTTATTGGCCAAAATCGTTGACAATACTTTGCCGCCAAGACTCGATTGGGCCAGTTTCTCAAGCGACTCTTCGTTCACGCCGTTGCTTCTGAGTAGCCGAAAGGCCTCAATTGGAACGTCGATAGGGTAAACACGATTTAGGCGTAGGGCCATTAAGCGTTCAAAAATGATGGCCAGAGCCACCACAGAGATGAACAGTAGGGGCCAGATGGGCCAACCGGCTTCGATGATTATTGACTGCAAGATGGATTTGCCTTGATATAGAGTGACGACCGTAAACACCCTATGGTACGGTTTAGTACCGACCAGTGGCAAGCAAAGTCAAGCGCGAGAGGTTCACCAAACTATCCACAGTTTCTGTGGATAACTCTCGTTTAAACCAAATCGTGTGCCTGAAACAGTCGTCCGAGGTACTTTGCGCAAAAAATGATCACTTCCGACAGACAAATATTTAATTCTTTTAAATTCAATTGGTTGCTTCATACTAATGATATTTTACATGAATAAATTTAAGAAACTTCAAGGAATGTGTCGTTTCACAAATCACCAAATCTTTAGTTGGTGCGCTCTGTGGACAGATTTTGGGCGCAATCGCTTATGACAATTGAAAGTCGTGTCACAGATGACCAAAATGCGCCTACTATCCTGACGGTCAGTGAACTCAACCGACAGGTCGCTCAATCGCTTGAAAACGAGTTCGGCTTGGTCTGGTTGACGGGCGAGGTCTCGACTTTCACGCGTGCGGCCTCAGGCCATCTTTACTTCACGCTCAAAGACGCTTTAGCCAGCGTGCGTGCGGTGATGTTTAAGGGGCGACTGGCCTATTGCGAATTTCAGCCATCGGTTGGAGATCAAGTTCAAATCAAAGCGCGAGTCGGGTTGTATGAGCCAAGGGGTGAGTTTCAGCTCAACATTCAAACGCTACGCAGGGCGGGTCGGGGCACACTATACGAGCAGTTCCTACTTTTAAAGGAGCGCTTGCAGGCCGAAGGTCTGTTTGACTTAAACAATAAGCGTGCCTTGTCAGAGCATCCCAAAGCCATTGGCGTCATCACGTCCTTGGGGGCGGCGGCATTGCACGACGTTTTAACCACATTGGCGCGACGCGCGCCTCATGTGTCCATTATTATTTATCCAAGCTTGGTTCAAGGCGTGGCGGCGCCGCGTGAGTTGCGGCGGGCTTTGGCCACGGCCAACAACCGCCAAGAGGTTGACACGCTGTTGCTTGTGCGCGGTGGTGGTAGCTTGGAAGATCTGTGGGCTTTTAATGATGAGGGATTGGCCCGCGACATCGCATCAAGCACCTTGCCGATCATCGCTGGTGTTGGCCATGAGTCTGACATCTCAATTGCTGACTTTGTGGCTGACTTGCGAGCACCCACACCGACAGCGGCGGCTGAGCTGGCTTGTCTGCCCCGTCCAGTGCTTTTGGATCAAGTCAGCAGCCTAAGATTGTTATCGCAACAAATCGTGATGCGCAAAATAGAGCGTCTGGGCCAACGCCTTGATCGTTTGGGTTACGGATTGGTGTCGCCTGCTCAGCGACTTCAGCAGCGCCGACAGGCCCAAGCCATGTTAATTCAGCGTATTGAGCACGCTGCCCCTGATATTATTCGATTGCAAGACCATGTAAAACGCCAATATCAGTCGTTGACACGACTGATGTCTGAGGCACTGGCGCACAGGCGCAACCGCTTGGCGTTACAGCACGCCCAGCTTGAAACCTTGGCACCTGCTGCTACCCTCGCACGCGGTTTTGCGATTGTGCGCGGACCAGATGGTGATATCTTGACTGATGCGGCACAAGTCAAAGGCTCAGATTTATTGTCGATTGACCTGGCCAAAGGCCGTTTAAAAGCAACGGTTGACAACAAAGAACCATGATTTTCGTGAATTATTCTGATTTGCAGGAAAACCATCCCACTAGGCGGGGTTGTGCCAAGAACAGGTAAGCCTTGGCTACAATCATGGGTTAGGATGGCGAGCTAAACCATCTGAATGGTTTGAGCGTCAAAAGCCAACCCCGAAGACTAGACACACTTGTAAAACCAAAAGGACACTGATCCCATGACACACACCTTACCTGCGCTTCCATACGCAATCGATGCCTTGGCGCCTCTTATTTCTCAAGAGACGCTGGAATACCACTACGGCAAGCACCACCAAACTTACGTCACAAACTTGAATAACCTTGTTCCCGGAACAGAGTTTGAATCGGCTTCTCTTGAAGAGATCGTTAAAAAATCTAGCGGCGGTATTTTTAATAATGCTGCTCAGGTTTGGAATCACACGTTTTATTGGAACAGTTTGTCCCCCAACGGTGGCGGCGAACCTAGCGGCAAGCTAGCAGATGCAATCAAAGCCAAGTGGGGTAATGTTGATGCTTTTAAGGAAGCTTTCAATAAGTCGGCAGCGGGCAATTTCGGCTCCGGTTGGACTTGGTTGGTTAAAAAATCTGACGGCAGTGTCGATATTGTTAATACCAGTAACGCAGGCACGCCTGTAACCACAGACGACACACCACTTTTGACCTGTGATGTTTGGGAGCATGCCTATTACGTCGACTACCGTAATGCCCGTCCAAAGTACTTGGAGACGTTTTGGAAGTTGGCAAATTGGTCGTTTGCTGAAAAAAACTTTGCTTAAACAGCTTTAAGCATTTAGGTTAAGTGAGTCCCAAAAGCGCCGGCACCAGCCGGCGCTTTTGATTTATAGTCGTTGGCTGAGATAACAACGATAGGGAATAGACATGGCAGCAATAGATGCATTCATATGTGACGCCATCCGGACACCGATTGGACGGTATGGTGGCGCTCTTTCGAGCGTTCGCACTGACGACTTGGGGGCATTGCCGATCAAGGCACTGATGGCTCGAAATGGCAATGTTGATTGGAGCTGCGTTGATGAGGTTCTCTACGGTTGCGCTAACCAAGCCGGTGAAGACAATCGCAACGTCGCACGCATGGCTGCGTTGCTCGCGGGCTTACCGGCCGACGTGCCTGGTGCCACAATCAACCGTTTGTGTGGTTCAGGCATGGATGCTGTTGGTACGGGTGCGCGCGCTATTCGTGCCGGCGAAGCCTCTTTGATTATCGCCGGTGGTGTTGAAAGCATGAGCAGGGCTCCTTTTGTGATGGGCAAAGCCGAAAGCGCGTTTGCTAGGGCTGCGTCGATTTATGACACTACGATTGGTTGGCGTTTTGTAAACAAGTTGATGAAGGCACAACACGGTGTGGATTCGATGCCTGAAACCGCTGAAAACGTGGCAGACCAATTTGGTGTGTCGCGTGAAGATCAAGACAAATTCGCCATGGCGAGTCAAGAAAAGGCCGCCGCTGCTCAAGCCGCTGGCTATTTCGACGAGGAAATCACACCCGTGCATATTCCTCAACGCAAGGGTGACGCCCTAATTGTGGCGCGTGACGAGCATCCCCGCCAAACCAGCCTTGAAGCGTTAGCCAAGCTCAAAGGCGTGGTTCGTGAGGGGGGCTCGGTCTCGGCGGGTAATGCCTCAGGCGTCAATGACGGTTCTGTGGCACTTTTAATCGCCAATGAGCAGGCCATTAAAGACCACCAGTTGACTGCGCGCGCTCGCGTCATTGCCATGGCAACGGCTGGTGTTGAGCCCCGCATCATGGGTATTGGTCCAGCACCGGCTTCGAAAAAAGTACTCGCCTTGGCGGGCTTAACCATCGATCAAATGGACGTCATTGAGCTCAATGAGGCTTTTGCTGCCCAAGGCTTGGCCACGTTGCGTTTGCTGGGTGTGGCCGATAACGATCCCCGGGTCAATCCCAATGGGGGCGCGATTGCGCTGGGCCACCCCTTGGGTGCCAGCGGGGCCCGGTTGGTGATGACGGCTGTTCACCAGTTACACCAAACGCAGGGCCGATATGCACTTTGCACGATGTGCATTGGCGTTGGACAGGGTATTGCCATGATTGTTGAGCGCGCATGATCTTGAAATGACACAGGCCATGAAAGGCGCAATCCTTTCATGGCCTGATTCGAAACAACAGCACAAATACACTACCTTAACGTGGGCAAACCACGAACGGTCATGCCTGGTGAAATATTTCTTTTGGCAAACCAGCCTTGATTGACTTCAAGTGCAAATCTAACGGGTTCGGTTGAGCAATGTCGGTCGTCCTTTAATGGTTGCATCTGCTCAATATTGACGATCGTACCGTCATCGCGCAAAAAGGCAATCGATAAAGGAATCAGAGTGTTTCTCATCCAAAAGCACTGAACACCAAGTCGATCAAGGACAAAAAGCATGCCTTGCTTCTCGGGCAAAGAGGGACGGCCCATCAAGCCTTGCATTCGTTCAGGGACTTTCACGGCGAGCTCGGTTTTTACGCGATGCATACCGACGTACAGGTCTATCTTGGGTAGGGGTGTGTGCTGAGCTTGGGCCGCCCCCATTAAAAAAAAGGCGCACAAAATGAAGCCCAAAATCTTAAAGGGCGAAAGGCCAACGTCGATCGCCTGTTGGGGCCAAATAGCATTTACAACAAGCATAGGCATGGAGGGGTTTTTAACCCCGTTGGGTTAAGCAGCCGTTATATTAACGGCTTGATTGCCTTTTGGCCCCTTTGTGATTTCAAAGTTGACTCGCTGACCCTCTTTGAGGGTTTTAAAGCCGTTCATTTGTATCGATGAAAAGTGAGCAAATAAGTCTTCACTGCCGTCATCGGGCGTGACAAATCCAAAGCCTTTGGCATCGTTAAACCATTTGACGACGCCAGTAGCAGTGGGGTTTCCTTGAGAGTCGGGGGCATTGGTCGGATCGGACATCTGAACGGCCTCTAATGTTGTTATGGACAAAAACGAGATGGGCTGTTCGGAAAAAATAGCCCAACGCTGGCAGTCATGTATCAATGGTTTTATCGGTCAGTTTGACTGCTAAGCTCATTTTTGGGCACATTTATGACAACAGTCAAGCCCTTAACGGGTTTTCTATTAGTTGTAAGCTGCCATAAACTCAAACGAAAGCATTTTGTGGTCTTAAAACAGAACTATGCCAAATCGAACTGAATCGTCGGGAACTGTCTTGGTAGAACGGCAAACCGCCAAAACCAAGCCCCCACCTATGTATCAGGTCATTCTCTTGAATGATGACTACACGCCGATGGAATTTGTTGTTTTGGTGCTGCAGAAGTATTTTGGCAAAAGCCAAGAAGAGGCCATGCAAATCATGTTGGCTGTGCACCACACTGGTCGTGGTGTGTGTGGGGTTTACCCCAAAGACGTGGCAGCCACACGTATTACCCGTGTTTTACAGTTTGCCAGATCGCGTCAACATCCGCTGCAGTGTGTCATGGAACCTGTAGGGGATTAGAGGGTTTTGTATAGATAGGCATAGAATCGAATTAAGCTAGATTTTAAGCATTTTCAGCAGTCGTACTTAAAAGCGTTTTTTCGCGGTTAAGCCAATTGGATCAGAAGCAACGGGAGGAAATGTGATTTCCCAAGAACTTGAAGTTAGTTTGCACATGGCATTCGTCGAAGCCCGCTCTGCGCGGCACGAGTTCATTACCGTCGAACACCTGCTTCTCGCCTTGCTTGATAATGCAGCAGCGGTTGAAGTATTGAAAGCTTGCGCGGCCAACACCGATGAATTGCGCCAGCACTTGCGCAAGTTTGTTACTGACAACACGCCTGTTATTCCCGAAGGTGGCGAGGTTGATACACAACCCACGCTGGGATTTCAGCGCGTGATTCAGCGAGCCATCATGCACGTGTCCGCTGGCGGCACGTCAAAAAAACCGGTGACTGGTGCCAATGTATTGGTGGCCATTTTTGGTGAGAAAGACTCTCATGCTGTTTATTACCTGCAGCAACAAGGTATTTCACGTTTGGATGTCGTTAACTTCTTGTCGCACGGCATCACCAAGAATCAACAACCCGAGGCGCCCGCCACTGAACGCCAGGGACCGGCGGGTGGTGAAGAGACGCCCGATTCGCGTCAGACACCACTTGATCAGTATGCACAAGATCTTAATGCGGCAGCAATTGCTGGGCGGATTGATCCTTTGATCGGTCGTGATCAAGAGGTCGAACGTGTGATCCAAATCTTATGTCGCCGCCGCAAGAACAACCCACTTTTGGTCGGTGAGGCTGGTGTGGGTAAAACCGCCATTGCTGAGGGGCTTGCGTATCGCATTACACAAGAGGAAGTGCCTGAGATTTTGCAAGATGCCAATGTGTATTCATTGGACATGGGTGCTTTGTTGGCAGGCACAAAATACCGCGGTGATTTTGAGCAACGGCTCAAAGCGGTTCTCAAGCAGCTTAAAAGTAACCCGCAGGCTATTTTGTTTATCGACGAGATTCACACTCTCATTGGTGCAGGGTCCGCTTCGGGTGGCACGCTTGACGCCTCTAATTTGTTAAAGCCGGCATTGTCATCCGGTCAGTTGCGCTGCATCGGCGCGACGACGTATACCGAGTACCGCGGCATTTTTGAAAAAGATGCGGCATTGTCTCGCCGTTTTCAAAAGGTCGATGTGCCTGAGCCATCTGTTGAACAAACCATTCAAATTTTGCGCGGTTTAAAGCAACGCTTTGAAGATCATCACAACGTCAAATATTCGGCCGCGGCATTAACAGCTGCAGCTGAGCTGGCGGCTCGGCACATCAATGACCGTCACTTGCCTGACAAAGCCATTGATGTGATCGACGAAGCGGGTGCGGCTCAAAAGCTGTTGCCCAAGTCCAAACAAAAGAAAGTGATTGGCAAGCACGAAATTGAAACCATCATTTGCAAGATTGCGCGTATTCCACCGCAAACCGTGTCAACTGACGATCGCAGCCGCTTGGCCACACTTGAGCGCGACTTAAAGACGGTTGTTTTTGGCCAGGAGGCGTCAATCGAGGCGTTGGCTGCCGCCATCAAAATGGCTCGCTCAGGCCTCGGTAAACCTGAAAAGCCCATTGGTTCATTTTTGTTTTCAGGCCCAACTGGGGTTGGTAAAACTGAGGTGGCCCGACAGCTGGCTTTCACACTCGGCATTGATCTTTTGCGGTTTGACATGTCGGAGTACATGGAACGGCACACCGTCTCACGGCTGATTGGTGCACCCCCAGGTTATGTTGGCTACGATCAAGGCGGTTTGTTGACCGAAGCAATCAACAAGCAACCCCATTGCGTGTTGTTACTCGATGAGATTGAGAAAGCACACCCTGATGTGTTCAACATTTTGTTGCAGGTGATGGATCATGGCACGCTAACTGATAACAATGGTCGCAAGGCTGACTTTCGCAATGTGATCATCATTATGACCACCAACGCCGGAGCCGAAGCACTTAGCAGACCGTCCATCGGGTTCTCGAACTCGCGGGCTAGCGGTGACGAAATGGGCGACATCAAGAAGTTGTTTTCGCCCGAATTCCGTAACCGTTTAGATGCAATCGTGCATTTCAGTGCCCTGAGCAGAGAAGTCATCTTGCGCGTCGTTGATAAGTTCTTGATGGAGCTTGAAGATCAGCTGCATGAAAAGCGGGTTGAAACGACTTTCACGCAGCGGCTCAGGGACTACTTGGCGGAGCACGGTTTTGACCCATTGATGGGTGCTAGACCCATGCAGCGGCTGATTCAAGACATGCTGCGCCGTGCCTTGGCCGACGAGTTGCTGTTTGGTCGTTTGGTCAATGGTGGTGGGGTGACTCTAGATATTGATGAGGATGGCAAAGTTCAACTTGAGTTTGATCATGCGCCGACTTCAGCAGCCGACAAAAAGCGTGAAGGCAACAAAAATGCCAAAGAAGCGAAGGATGCGAAGGATGCCAAAGACACCCCGGCACTGGCGGTAGAGTAATCTTTTAAGACGCTAGCGATGCTGTTTTGAGTTGGTTAGACTAATAAGCTGGGCTGGGTTCGGTGGTTTTGGCTAGTGCTTTCCAGTGCTACCAAATCCGCCGGCTGCTCGCGCTGTGACCTCTTCAAAATCGTCCACCAGCGTAAATTGAGCCTGTACGACAGGCACGATAATCAGCTGTGCCAGACGCTCCAAGGGCTCTAATGTGAATGGCTTTTGGCCTCGGTTCCAAGTCGACACCATCAGTGGACCTTGATAGTCAGAGTCAATCAAGCCCACCAAATTTCCCAACACAATGCCATTTTTATGGCCCATACCCGAGCGGGGCAATATCACGGCCGCATAATCTGGGTTCTTGATGTGAATTGAAATGCCGGTCGGCACCAAAATGGTTTCGCCAGGCGAAATCACGGTTGTCCCATCCACGCATGCCCTCAAATCAAGTCCTGCAGAGCCTGGCGTACCGTAGGTGGGTAATCGGTCTTTCATTCGTGGGTCTAATATCTTTAAGTCGATGGCTAACATCAAGTGATCTCCTCATGTCGATTGTTTTGCTCACGCCCCTTGCTCCGCGCTCGAGGTGTTTTGCGTTGGCGGGTAAAAAGATAAAGTAGCGACACGCCTATGACAATGGATAGACCGCCCCCCACATACAGCATCAATTGATTGGCATGTTTGGCCATATAGACACTTTTTACTGCCAGATAGCCAGGCAGTAACATGAGTGGCACCCAAGCCATCGCGGAAAGGATATTAGCGAGTTGAAAGCGCCATTGCGACATGCCCATGACGCCGGCAACCGTTGGAATCGTACAGCGAACCGGCCCTAAAAATCGACCCACAAAGATCGACAAAAATCCGTATCTGTAAAAAAAAAGACGTGCTCGGGCAACGGTGGGGCGTTGGCGCTTAACCGCTCGCCAACGCAATATGGTGGGTCCCACCCACCGGCCCATCCAAAAAGAGATCGCATCACCAGCGATTGCACCCGCAACGCCCCATAGCAGTACCGTCGTTGGCGGTACAAGACCTGACCCGATAAGCCCACCAGCGAAGAGCAGTAGGGCAGTGGCAGGCAACAAAACACCCACTATGAATAGCGACTCTCCGAATGTCAGTAGAAAAATAACAGGTCCTGCCCATGCTTGGTTGATTTCTATAAAGAGACCAATCTGATCGAGATATGCCTGCATTGGTTTGCTGGTTATCCTGTGGGCTGGGTGGGCTGATAAATAGGTGTGGTTTATTGTCGAGTGAAGCGCTTGGCAATTTCAGCCACGATTTGGCGCGCAACCGATTGTTTGGTACCTCTCTGAAGTGCTTGTCGACCCGCGGCGCTGTAAAGCTCGACCGTGGTGTGATCAACATCCATGACGTCTTGCGCCAAGTTTCCGATCAGCAGAGGCACACCTTTACGCTGTCGCTTGTGCTCAACTTCATCAGGGTTCAGCGTGGTTTCAGCGGCGAACCCGACGCACCAAGGCGCATTGGGCAAGGCTGCCACGTCTGCCAATATGTCAGGATTCAGCACGAAGGAAAGATCAGGCGGTGATAAGCCGTTGTTCTTTTTAAGTTTTTCGGTTGATGCGTTATCAATACGCCAATCAGCGACTGCTGCTACCGCTATAAAGATGTCATGACCGTCGACCACCGCCATGACGCGCTCGTGCATCTGCATGGCCGTTTGAATGTCAATTCGAGTCACACCCGCTGGGCAAGGCAAGCTGGTCGGTCCGGATACCAAGGTCACTCGAGCGCCCGCTTGCGCGGCAGCTTGTGCAATGGCGTAGCCCGTTTTACCTGATGAGCGATTGGTTAAAACGCGCACGGGATCAATCGGCTCACAGGTGGGACCGGCCGTGATGAGTACGCTCAGTCCATCCATTGTTTTGGGTTCGAAGTGGCTGACGATGGCAGCCAACAGGTCGTTGGGTTCTACCATGCGGCCATCACCTGTTTCGCCGCAGGCTTGAATACCACTGGCCGGTCCGACGAGGAACACACCATCGTCGCGCAGTTCATTGGCGTTTCGCTGCGTGGGCCGTGCTTGCCACATTTCTTTGTTCATCGCTGGCGCAATCATCAGGGGTATGGCGCGAGCCAAGCACAGCGTGGATAACAAGTCATCGGCTGAGCCGTGCGCGAGCTTGGCCATGAAGTTGGCCGTGGCTGGAGCGACCACAATGAGGTCTGCGCTTCGCGTTAAATTGATGTGGGCCATGTTGTTATCTGGCCGACTATCCCAAAGATCGGTAAAAACGGGGCGCCCCGAAAGTGCCTGAAAGGTCAGTGGCGTGATGAATTCACTGGCTGATGCTGTCATGACAACATCGACAGTTGCACCAAGGTCCATCAATCGGCGCAGCAGTTCGGCAGACTTGTAACAAGCAATGCCGCCTGTCAGTCCCAACACAATGCGCTTGCCGTTGAGCGGATTCATGACGATTCTTCCTTTCTTCGCAAGGCGGTCGCCTGACGCCACCGCCGCCACTCATCAAAGACCAGTAAAACGGCACCAACAGAGATGGCGATGTCGGCGATGTTGAAGGCTGGAAAATACCAGTTATGGCGGTAAAACAACAGAAAATCTATCACATGACCCAGCAAAACACGATCAATCAAATTACCAATGGCACCACTCAAAATGAGTGTCAGAGACAGCGCAGTCAGTGCGCGTTTGTGTTCATGTTTTAAAAGCCACGAAATAAAAAAAATGGCCACAATGGCGATGGCAATCAGTACCCATCGCTGCCAGCCTGAACCAGAAGCCAAGAAGCTGAATGCCGCGCCCGTGTTGTAAACCAGGGTTAAATCAAACATCGGAAAAATATTAACGCGCTCACCATAAGTGAAAGCGTTTTCAGCAAGCCACTTGGTGAGTTGGTCCAGTGCGACCAATATAACAACCAACCAGCACCATTTAGCCACTGCTTGCCTCTGCTAGGTTGGTGACACAACGCCCGCAAATCTCCGGATGGGTGGTGTCAGTGCCAATATCGTCAGCATAATGCCAGCAACGGGCGCATTTTTGTTTGTTTGAAGCCTGCACTTTAATTTGTAGTTCGCCGGTACTCGAGTGGACATCGGCACGCGAAACAATCAAAACAAACTTTAGCTGATCGCTAATGCTTTCTAAAAAGCTTAAATCTTGCTCGCTCGCAAAAAGATCAACCTCAGCTTGCAGTGATGAACCGATCGCGCCATCTGTTCTTAAAACTTCAAGCTCACGTAACACCTCAGCACGAATGTCACGGACACGCCGCCATTTGGCTACCAAGCTATCTTGATTGGCAATCACGGGCAGCGAGTGATAAGTCTGCGTAAAGATCGACCGTTCAGCGTCTGGCGAGGCTGGTGCTAAGGTGGATTCATTTAAAACTTGCCAAGTCTCCTCTGCGGTGAATGACAAGACAGGCGCTAGCAGCTTAACCAATGAAAGGCTGATGTGAAGCAGGGCAGTCTGAGCGCTTCGCCGCGCATGGCTGTTGGGAGCACTGGTGTAAAGCCGATCTTTTAAAACATCAAGGTAAAAAGCCCCCAAGTCTTCAGAGCAAAACGTCTGTAGGCGCGCCATGGCGGGGTGAAACTCATACTTTTCGAAATGAGCCAATACTTCTTTTTGGACTGAGTCAGTCATCATCAGGGCGTACTGATCGATCTCCAGCATCGCCTCAGGGGCAATGCGGTCGTGCGTTTCGTTAAAGTCCGACAGATTGGCTAGTAAAAAGCGAAGCGTGTTGCGCGTGCGGCGGTAGCTCTCAACGACTCGCTTTAAAATTTCGTCTGAGATCGAGAGCTCACCGGCATAGTCGGTCGATGCAACCCAGAGTCGAAGGATTTCGGCGCCCAGTGAGTCTGACACCGATTGAGGGGCAATCACATTACCCATCGACTTACTCATTTTGCGACCTTGGCCATCCACCACAAAACCGTGTGTCAGTAACCCCTTGTAAGGCGCATGACCGTAGAGCATGCAACCGGTCAGTAAAGATGAGTGAAACCAGCCGCGATGTTGGTCAGAGCCTTCGAGATACAAATCGGCTGGCCAAGACAACAGGTTGCCATGGGTGCCTTGGTCAACGTTATTTTTTCCCCCGAGCACGGTGGCGTGTGTTGAGCCTGAATCAAACCACACGTCGAGTGTGTCGCGATTCTTTTCGTATTGCGTTGCCTCCTGCGCACTCAGCAGATCGGCCGGCTCCAGGGTTTGCCAGGCCTCAATGCCGCGGGTCTCAATCAGCTTGGCGACTTCTTCGATCAGACGAGGCGTCTCAGGGTGAAGCGCGCCAGTTTCTTTGTGGACAAAGAAAGCCATTGGCACGCCCCACTGTCGTTGACGTGACAATGTCCAGTCGGGTCGATTGGCGATCATGTTGTGCAATCGTGCGCGACCCCACGCGGGATAGAAGTCAGTTTTTGCGATAGCAGCAAGTGCAGACTCTCTGAGTGAGGGCTGGCCGTCATTGGGGGCAATGTCCATTGCGGCGAACCATTGGCTGGTGGCTCGGTAAATGATTGGGGTTTTATGGCGCCAGCAGTGCATGTAGCTGTGTTGGTGCTTTTGAACGTTGACTAAGGTGCCGGCATCCGCAAGGGTTTGAACGATTTTGGGGTTAGCTTCCCAAATCGTCAGCCCACCGAACAAGGCAAGGCTTTGCGCATAACGGCCATCACCCAAAACCGGATTCAGGATGTCAGCGTCAGCAAGATCATGGGCCTTGCATGAGACAAAGTCTTCGATGCCGTAGGCGGGTGCTGAATGCACCACACCCGTTCCAGTCTCCAGGGTGACATAGTCACCGAGATAAATGGGTGACTGGCGATCAAAAGCGGCGTCAACTTTAGCCAGTGGGTGGTGAAACGAAATGCCGTTTAGGGCTTCACCCGTCGCAATGGCAATGACTCGGCCACTAAGACCCCAAACTTCTAAGCATGCTTTGACTCGATCTTTTGCCAAAATAAGCGTTGGGCCAGTCGCCCGAGGATTATCGAGCGCCACCAGCGCGTATTCGATTTCGGGGTGCACGTTCAATGCTTGGTTGGCAGGAATGGTCCACGGCGTCGTGGTCCAAATGACGATGGCGCCATCGGCGACTTGATCAACATCAAACGCGCGCGCCAGGGCTGCGTGGTCGGCATAAGGAAAGGCCACGTCCACAGCAGCGTCTGTGCGATCGGCGTATTCGACCTCTGCTTCCGCTAAGGCAGAGCCGCAGTCAAAACACCAGTTCACGGGTTTTAGGCCTCGGTACACATAGCCTTTTTTAAGGATATTGCCCAGAACACGAAGCTCGTTTGCCTCGGTTTTGAAATCCATGGTTAGGTAAGGCTGTTCCCACAGCCCCAGCACACCGAGTCGTTCGAAGTCGATCTTTTGAGCACTGATTTGTTCGAGCGCGTAAGCTCGGGCCCGGGCTTGTACTTGAGCCACGGGTAGAGACTTACCGTATTTTTTTTCGATTTGAATTTCGATGGGCATGCCATGGCAATCCCAACCGGGCACGTAGTGAGCGTCAAAACCAGCCAAGTTGCGATTTTTGACAATCACGTCTTTGAGAATTTTGTTGACGGCATGACCAATGTGGATAGCACCATTGGCATAGGGCGGGCCATCGTGCAAAATAAATTTCGGGCGTCCCGCACTGGCCCGTCGAATGGCTTGGTAGACGCCTTTCTCTTGCCATTGGGCAACCCAGAGCGGCTCCCGCTTAGGCAGATTACCCCGCATGGGGAATGGCGTGTCAGTCAGGTTTAAGGTTGTCTTGTAGTCCATGATGCGCAAAATAGTCGATCGCATGCTGCCGGTCTTGTTGCATGGCGATGGTCAGGGTCGATAAATCAGAAAACTTCTTTTCGTCCCGCACGTGTTGCAGGACCTCTACACAGACGAGTTTACCGTAGGCATCGACGCTGGCATCAAGAAGGTGGGTTTCGAGTAGCACATCGGCGCTTTCATCGACTGTTGGCCGCAAGCCCAAACTGGCGATACCCGCCATCGGTTGATTGGCTAGCCCGTGGACTCGCACAACATAAATGCCAAATCGAGCGGCAGTGCCCGGACTGACTCGAACATTTAACGTCGGAAAGCCGAGTGTGCGGCCTAATTTTTTGCCGTGGATGACATGACCACTGACGCGATAGGCGCGCCCCAATAAACGGGCGACAGTCGGCATATCACCAGCGGCAAGCGCGCTTCTGACCGACGAACTGGAAATCCGAGCGCCCTGAGTGTCTGTGATGTCTTGTAAAACAGTCAGTTCAAAACCGTGGTGACTCGCGGCTTTCTTTAATAGAGCGACATCGCCACCACGCTGATGTCCAAATCTAAAATCAGCGCCGACAAGTAGCCACCGCGTCTTGATGCTGTCGATCAGCAGCTTTTCGATGAAGTCGTCAGCTGAAAGATTAGCCATGGCGTTGTTAAAAGGCAATAAAAAAACTTGTTCAATGCCAGCTTCGGCTAGCAGAACCGTTTTGTCGCGTAGGCCATTGATTTGTCCTGGTGCCAGCGTAGGCTTGCCTTGTCGTTTTGCGAAATAAGCTTTTGGATGTGGGCTAAAGGTCAGTACCGATGGGCTAAGGCCCAGTCTTGAACCCGCTGCTTTAACCCTTTCAAGCATGGTCAGATGGCCTAAGTGAACACCATCGAAGTTACCGATTGTGAGGGCACTTGGGCCAATATTTGCCTGACTTGGCAGGCTTCGTATGAGTCGTAAGGGTTTCATCTCGAGTGGCAGTTTACAATCTTGCCACCGTTGATGTTGCCAAAGTGATCATGTTTGTGACCGATTCCTCTCTGAAGAAGACCAATAAGCCTGTAAAAAAGCGTTTTGTGATTCTTATTTCTGGGTTAGGCAGTAACATGCAACGAATTGCTCAATTGGCCAACGACCCATTTAGTCGTGTGTCGATTGGTGCCGTGGTGTCAAATAAAGCCAGCGCTGTCGGCTTGGCTTGGGCCGCCAGACACGGTATCGAAACGGCAGTGGTTGACCATCAGCTGTTTACAGACAGAGAGTCTTTTGACCAAGCACTGGCAAGGGTTGTGGCGAAGTATGAACCTGATTATGTTCTTTTAGCGGGATTCATGCGGATTTTGACACCTGGCTTTGTGCATCAATTTAAAGGCCGGCTGATCAATATTCACCCCTCATTGCTACCGGCCTTTCCGGGGCTTCACACCCACGCCAGAGTCATTGAGGCGGGCGAACAGCGGCATGGGTGCAGCGTGCACTTCGTTACCGATGATCTGGACCATGGTCCAGTTATTGCGCAAGCTGCCCTTGAGGTTTCAGCCACCGAGACGCCTGAGCAATTGGCTCAACGCGTGTTGGTTCTCGAACATCAGCTCTACCCAGAAGTTGTTCAGTGGCTCTCTCGCGACCAAGTCACGTTAGACAATAACGGAACAGTCACCTTACACGGCGTTAATTATCGCCATATTGGAACGTCACCATGAGCTCAACAAACCGTCGCACCTCTCGCCCAACGGCCAAAGCGGTCAACCCAAGAGGCGGCAAAGCGCACCGCGGCGTCTCACTAGAAACGGGGGCTGTGAAGGCTCGGGTTGGCGCACGGTCTGAACCGGTTATCTTGACCAATCGGGTTGAGCAAGTGGTTGCTGTCTTGAAGATCATGTTGCGTTGGCAATGGCCGTCGGATCAGGTGTTGTCGCAGTTTTTTAAAGAAAACCGCTATCTCGGTTCGCGTGAGCGGGCCCAAATCGCTCAGGCGGCTTTTCATGTGCTGCGCAATTTAAGACGCTTTAGGCGCGAGGCCCAAAGTGCGCCCGTGACCCTTGAGTATGCCTTGGCTATCCGCGGCTTGGCAGCAACACTTGACGCAGAAGCGGCAAGCAAATGGTTAACCGATGAGCATCGCGAGTGGGTTGACCGATGCGAACAAATCGCACTTGATACCATGCCTTTTGAGGTGCGCTACAGCTTACCCGACTGGGTGGCAACGGCCATTATTAAGTTGCCAGACTCAGCGGCATTGGCTGAAGCGTTGTTACAAAGCGCACCGCTGGATCTGCGCGTCAACACCCTCAAAACCACGCACGGCGCTGCACTGGCAGAAATCCAGGCTTTGCTCCAAGACAGTCCATTCAGTGCGACTGCCACGCCATACGCCATCAATGGCGTTCGACTCAGTGGCCATCCGCCCCTGAATCGCTGGGCGCTTTTTGAGAAAGGACTTGTTGAGGTTCAAGACGAGGGCAGCCAGTTGTTGGCCGAGCTGGTGGCCCCGCGTCGGGGCGAAATGGTTGTGGATTTTTGTGCGGGTGCGGGCGGGAAAACCTTGGCTCTTGCCGCCATGATGCGTTCAGCTGGGCGTTTGTATGCTTTTGATATTTCTGCTGCACGACTTGCGCGGGCCAAGCCACGTTTTGCCAGAAGTGGCTTAAGCAATGTCTATCCCGTGACCATCCGCGGTGAGCATGACGATCGAGTGGCACGATTGGCTGGTAAGGCCCACCGGGTTTTGGTCGATGCACCTTGCACGGGTTTGGGTACGTTGCGACGCAATCCAGATCTAAAATGGCGTCAGACGCCTGATGAATTGTCCCGGCTGCAGCCACAACAAGCCAGTATCTTGCAGCAAGCCAGTCGGCTGGTTCGACCAGGTGGGCGGCTTGTTTATGCCACCTGCAGCTTTTTGCCGCAGGAGAATGAAGATCAGGTGAATGCTTTTTTGGAAAAAAACACTGAGTTTGTCTTATTGCCGGCAACCGAATGTCTTGCCGACAAATTAAGCCATGCGGTTGGTGCTGACGGCATGATGCGCTTGAGACCCGATCTTCACCAAACCGATGGTTTCTTTGCGGCTGTTTTGCAAAGAAAGGCGCAGCCTGCCAAGATTTTGGTCGAAGAACAGCCATTGGCTGAGTAATTGAAGCGGTTTGTGGCAGATTTACGACTGTTCATGAGGCCATTTAATTGATTTGGCGACGGCTCAGGGGCGTGTTGCCAAAAAAAGCCTAAATAATTGATTTTGCTCAACAATAACCATTGCGAAGCCCCTATCCAATAACGGCTCGCTGGGCTACACTTGAACTGTTATTTAAACAAGCAGGATTTTGAGACTCAATGGATACAATTCTTTCGTTTGCAGCAGCCGGTATCACTCAAGCAAGTTGGTGGGAGGTTGCCCTCTTCACATTGGCTGTGACGCACATTACCATTGTTGCTGTCACGCTTTTTTTGCATCGTTCGCAAGCACATCGCGGTGTTGACTTGCATCCTGCGATATCGCATTTCTTCCGGTTTTGGCTATGGCTAACAACGGGCATGGTGACCAAAGAGTGGGTTTCGATCCATCGCAAACACCACGCGCGTTGCGAGCGTGACGGCGATCCCCATTCACCAATGATGTACGGCATTGGCAGGGTCATGTTTCGTGGCGCCGAGTTGTACCGTGACGAGTCAAAGAACGCGGAAACGGCCAATAAGTACGGTCACGGCACACCCAATGATTGGCTCGAAAAAAACCTCTACTCGCGCCACTCAGCCTCGGGCATCGTGGTGATGTTGGTGATTGATGTTCTGTTGTTTGGCTCACTGGGCTTGGCTGTTTGGGCTGTTCAAATGGCTTGGATTCCGTTTTGGGCAGCGGGCGTTGTCAACGGGATCGGTCATTTTTGGGGCTACCGTAACTTCGCGTCACCTGATACGAGCACCAATGTGTTCCCCATTGGTATCCTGATCGGCGGTGAAGAGTTGCACAACAATCACCACGCTTACGGCACATCAGCCAAATTTTCGAGCCGTTGGTTTGAAATTGACATTGGCTGGGCCTATCTGACGCTGCTTAGCTGGCTTGGTCTGGCCAAGATCCGCAAAGTGGCACCCAAGCTTAAGTTGGGTTCACACGGCAAACCCGTCGTTGACTTGCAGACTTTGCAGGGCGTTATTGCCCATCGCTACGAAGTATTGGCTCGGTATACCGGTCTGATGAAACAGGCTTGCCAAGAAGAAGTGAGCAAACTGACTCAAAAAGGTGGTACTTTAGTCAACGCAGAGGCTTTGAAGTCAGCCGCTCACTGGTTGGGTCGTGGCGACGAAACGTTGGCCCCTGAAGAGCGTGAACGCATCCATAAAACGCTTTCGCAAACCGAGTCATTATCCGTGATGGTTCAAATGCGTCATGATTTGGTCAAGCTCTGGGACAGCTCAAGCGCCAGCAGTGAGCAGCTGTTACATGACCTTCAAGAGTGGTGCCATCGCGCCCAACAAAGCGGCATTGTCAGCTTACAGGAGTTCGCTCTGCGATTACGCCGTTACGCGGCATGATTGAACAACTCAATGACCCTCAGCGAGCGGCAGTGACGTCCTCGCAAGGTCATGCTCTTATTCTGGCAGGTGCAGGTAGCGGCAAAACAAAGGTTCTGACCACGCGAATCGCCTGGCTCATCCAAAACCGCTTTGCCAGCCCGCTAGCCATATTGGCCGTTACCTTTACGAACAAAGCGGCTCGCGAGATGCAAACTCGCGTGGCGGCTTTGTTGCCTATTAACACCCGTGGTATGTGGATTGGTACCTTCCACGGTCTTTGCCACCGGCTCCTACGCGCACACAGCCGCGATGCGGGCTTGCCACAGTCCTTTCAAATCCTCGATACCACAGATCAATTGGCCGCCATTAAACGCCTTTTGAAAGCCAACGGCATTGACGATGAAAAATTTCCTGCGCGTGATGTGCAACGTTATATCAACGCTTCAAAGGAAGAGGGTCTTCGTGCTGATGCGGTGATTGTTGATGACCCTTTCAGCCGTCGCATGCGCGAAATCTATGCGCTCTACGAAGTGCAATGCCAGCGCGATGGTGTGGTGGACTTCCCCGAGTTGCTGTTGCGTGCATTAGAGCTGTTGCAGCGCCACGAACCCATTCGCAGCCACTATCAGCAGCGGTTCAAACACATCTTGGTCGATGAGTTTCAAGACACCAACAAAATGCAATATCAATGGTTGAGGTTGCTCGGCGATGGGGGTGCCAGTATTTTTGCAGTGGGTGATGATGACCAGTCAATCTACGCTTTTCGTGGGGCCAATGTTGGCAACATGGCTGATTTTGAGCGTGAGTATGCACAGGGCACTGTGGTTCGTCTAGAGCAAAACTATCGCTCACATGGACACATTCTCGACGCGGCCAACGCGCTGATTGCGCATAACAGTGCGCGCTTGGGTAAAACCTTGTGGACCGATGCTGGTGAGGGCGAACAAATCCGAGTCATCGAGCAGCCAACGGACTTTGCTGAGGCGCAGTGGGTGGTTGATGAGATACGCGCATTAACTCGTGATGATTTCAAGCGCGATGACATTGCGATTCTGTATCGCAGCAATGCACAATCCCGTGTTTTGGAGCACGCGCTGTTTTCAACGGGCATTGCTTATCGGGTTTATGGCGGATTGCGTTTTTTTGAACGACAAGAAGTCAAGCACGCGCTGGCTTATCTGCGTTTGGCCAGCCGGATTGACGATGACACATCGTGGCTGCGTGTGGTGAATTTCCCAGCCCGTGGCATTGGTGCACGCAGCCTTGAGACATTGACCGATCAGGCTCGGGCTAACGGGACCAGCCTCGCGCAGGCTGTGCCTCGCGTGGCGGGTAAAGCCGGTAGCCATTTGGCTCAGTTTTATACGCTGCTCCAACAGATGCAACAAGACACCTTGAAGTTGCCTCTCGCAGAGACGGTGGATCAGATTATTGAAGCATCTGGGTTGCGTGCGCATTACCGTGCGCAACGCGATGGCGCTGAACGGGTGGAAAACCTAGACGAATTGGTCAATGCGGCCAAAGTTTTTGAGCTTGAAGAGGATTTGGCCGGTGTGCCCTGTGGGGTTGCACGTGAACCGGTTCCCGGCGCTGCAAACACAGACGGTACTGAAATTATTCCGATGTCGCCGCTCGATGCTTTTTTGTCGCACGCTGCGCTCGAGTCGGGCGACACTCAAGCCCAAGCCGGTGAGCAAGCGGTGCAGCTCATGACCGTGCATGCGGCCAAAGGCTTGGAGTTTGACGCCGTCTTCATTTCAGGGCTTGAGGATGGTCTTTTTCCTCACGAAAACAGCATTTACGAACCCAGTGGTCTCGAGGAAGAGCGCCGCTTAATGTATGTGGCGATGACGCGTGCTAGAAAACGCCTTTACCTGAGCTTGGCACAAAGCCGTATGCTCCATGGTCAAACGCGCTACAGCATACGGTCACGTTTTCTTGAGGAGGTGCCTGAGGCTCATGCCAAATGGTTATCACCGCGCGCCAAGCAAGCTTGGGCAGACCAACCCATGTTAAACAGTATGACTGCTGCTAACAAGGCCACCAGTCGCTTGACATCGGGCCTTGAAATCGCTGGTGTGCGCTTCAGAGTTGGACAGGGTGTTAGACACCCTCGCTTTGGAGATGGGACAATACTGTCTTTGTCAGGCCTCGGACTCGATGCCCAAGCGCAGATCCATTTTCTGGATGTTGGCACCAAAACACTCGCCCTTGGTATCGCCAAACTCGACATTATTGAGGGCTAGGCCAATCAGTTTTAAGTGGTTGCAGGTGTTTCTTGCAGCGCCTCAATCTGACCCATCGTCAACAGCCAGTCTTCTTCCAGACGGGTTTTTTCCTGGACCAGTTGCCCATGCTCTAAGAGCACCTTTTGGCGCGCCTCAGTATTGGCGTCAGCATAAAAAGATTCGTCAGCCAGTTGCAGATCCAAACCAGCCATTTGTTTACGGATAGCCTCCAGACGAGTATCAATGGCGGTGATTTTCTTATCCAGTGGCTTTCTGGCATTGGCTAATTGCTGCCGGGCCTGTGCTTGGTCGCGGCGCTGTTGTTTTCTATCAGCGGCCTGTTCGGCTCTGGCCAACGGTGAAAGCGCTGCACTGCCTGATACCAGTTGTCGGTAATCGTCAAGATCACCTTCGAATTTTTGCACTGAGCCATTGGCAACCAACCAAAACTGATCCACGGTGGTTCTTAACAAATGCCGGTCGTGCGACACCAGTAATAAGCTACCCTCATACTCGGCAAGTGCGGTGGTCAGTGCTTCTCGGGTCTCAACATCTAAGTGGTTGCTCGGTTCATCGAGGACCAGTAAGTTCGGTTTATGCCAAACCACCAATGCCAACGCCAACCGTGCTTTTTCTCCACCAGAAAATGGTGCAATGACTTCATTGACCCGGCTACCCGTAAAACCGAATTGGGCCAAATAGTTGCGGTGTTGCTGCTCCCGCACGCCAGGGGAAATGCGAGCCAAATGCAGCAGAGGCGTCGCGGTGGCATCAAGCACGTCCATTTGGTGTTGCGCAAAATAGCCGATTTTAAGTGTATTGGCGGCCAGCCTGTCGCCAGCCATGGACTCGAGTTCACCAGCGATGAGTTTGATAAGCGTTGATTTGCCTGCGCCGTTAACCCCGAGCACCCCGATACGGTCACCCGCCTCAACGCGTTGGGTTACTTTTGACAAAATGGTGTGTGGCTTACCGCTGACCGAATACCCCACGCTGGCGTCTTTTAACTGCACGAGTGTGTCGGGGGTGTTATCTGGCTGAGGGATACGGATGTCAATGTTTGCCTCGGCCTGAAGCGGTGCAAGGGCTTGCATGCGTGCCATTGCTTTCACACGGCTTTGTGCTTGTTTCGCTTTCGATGCTTTGGCTTTAAAACGATCAATAAACGATTGCAGTCTAGCGGTTTCTTGGGTTTGTTTGTCCCAGGCCACTCGGGTTTGGCGCAAACGTTCAGCCCGTTGGTTGAGAAAGGAGTCATAGCCGCCCTTATATCGCACCAGTTTGCGGTGGTCGACGTGCAAGATGACTTGGGAGACTGCATCCAGAAATTCAGTGTCGTGAGAAATGACGATCACCGAGCCCTCGTAGCTGGCCAACCACCGCTCAAGCCAGAGCATGGCATCTAGGTCTAAGTGGTTGGTTGGCTCGTCTAACAGTAATAAATCGGAGGGTGCCATCAGGGCTTTGGCTAGGCTGATACGCATCTGCCAGCCGCCAGAAAACGAGCCCACTGGGTGACTCCACTGCTCAGCGCTAAAGCCAAGCCCTGCCAACAGAGACTCTGCCCTCGCATTCGCCTGCCAGGCACCTGCCTCGTTTAATGCCGCCTCGAGTTCGCCGATTAACTCACCGCTGGCGGTTGACGTTTCGGCCAACGCGCGTTGTGCTTGTAGGGCGCGTAAGTGGCGATCGCCGTCAATGACATGCTCACGCGCTGCCCGATCCATGTCGTCAACGTTTTGTTCGACCCAAGCCAGACGCCAACTGTCAGGGTAATAAATGTCACCGCCATCGAGGTCAATATGGCCTTTGATGGCAGAAAAAAGGGTGGATTTACCACTGCCATTTCGCCCAACCAGCCCCACCCGCTCGCCAGGGTGCACCACAAACTCTGCTCCCTCAAACAAAACGAGGGTGCCGCGCATGATGTTCAGTTCACTGGCTCTAATCACGATGACAGTTGATCCGCACGGATCAGCAGAAGGTTTTGTTCGGTGGCCACGGTGTCGATCCAGAGAGGGTTTAGTAAGGGGAAGGCTGCCTCAAAATGAGCGCGTTCATGACCGATTTCTAGAAGTAAAAAACCGTCGTCGTTCAAGTATGACGAGAGTTTTTCGAGCAACTGTTTAACCAAAAACATGCCGTCATCGCCACCTGCCAGTGCCATGTTGGGTTCTTTTAAGAACTCAGCTGGCAAGGTGTCCATTGAGGTCTGATTTACGTAAGGCGGGTTACAAATAATCAGGTCGTAAGTACAGTCGCGAGGCAAGGCATCAAGCAAGTTACCCTCATGCAAATGAACCTGATCGTTTAGCGCGTAGTCATCAATGTTTTGTTGGGCGATAGCCAAGGCCGCCGGCGAAAGGTCTGTAGCGTCGACTGTCGCATTCGGGAAATGAAGGGCGGCCATGATGGCCAAGCAACCCGACCCTGTGCAGATGTCAGCAACGCGTTTGACGCCATGGGTATCGGTTATCCACGGGTCAAGCGACGCGAACAGCAGTTCGGCAATCGGTGAGCGGGGAATCAGGACATTAGGTGAGACCCTGAATTTAAAACCTTGAAGCCAGGCCTCAGCGACGATGTAAGCCGTTGGGATATGCTGTTCACAACGCTGTTTGATGGCACTTAGCAGCTGCTCGCGCTCTGATGGCAGCAACTTGGCATCCAGAAAGGGGTCTAGTTGGCCGATGGGTAACTCGAGGCTTCTGAGCACCAGAAAGACAGCGTCATCCCAAGCGTTATCAGTCCCTTGACCAAAATGAACCTGATGGCGGTTCATTTGGCTGACGGTGAATCGTAACCAATCGCGAACGGTAACCAGTTGCAACAAGTGATCGTTTTTTGAACCCGTTGATGTCATTTCAACAAAAGCTGTTCAAGCGTCCGACGGTAAATGTTTTTTAACGGTTCGAGTTCAGCGATAGCAATGTGTTCATTGACTTGGTGAATCGAGCCATTCAAAGGACCAAACTCAACCACCTGAGGACATATCTGCGCAATAAACCGACCATCAGAGGTGCCGCCAGTTGTTGAAAGCGCGGTCTCGTGCCCGGTCTCCGCTTTGATGGCTTGGGATAAGGCATCACTTAGCGTGCCTTTGGGCGTGAGAAAAGGTAAGCCGCTGACAGACCAATCAAGCGTATAGGTCAACTGGTGGGCGTCGAGAATGTCTCGTACCCGCGTTTGCAAGGTTTGAACGGTGTTTTCGGTGGAAAATCGAAAATTGAAATCAATCACAACCTCACCGGGAATAATGTTGCTGGCACCCGTGCCGCCGTGAATATTCGATATCTGAAAACTGGTGGCGGGAAAGTATTCGTTACCGTTATCCCAAACTTCAGCGATCAAGCTGTTGAGTGCTGGATTGGCCTCATGAATGGGGTTACGGGCCAAGTGCGGGTAGGCGATGTGACCTTGCTTGCCTTGCACTTTTAGTTTGCCCGACATGGAGCCACGGCGGCCGTTTTTTATTGTGTCACCCAGGCGATCTACCGAGGTGGGTTCCCCCACAATACAGAAGTCAGGGGTTTGACCACGGGCCTTAAGCGCATCGCAAACGATAACCGTGCCGTCCGTGGCTGGTCCCTCTTCGTCAGACGTGATCAGCATGGCGATCGATCCTTGGTGATCGGCGTGGGCCAGCACAAATTCTTCAGCTGCTGTTGCAAAAGCCGCAATCGAGCTTTTCATGTCAGCAGCCCCACGACCATAGAGCTTTCCATCGACGATGGTTGGCACAAACGGATCGCTATTCCAACGCTCCAGTGGGCCCGTTGGCACCACATCGGTGTGGCCGGCAAAAACAACCAAGGGCGATTGATTACCACGCCTGGCCCAAAGATTCTTCACGCCACCTTGTTCGAATATTTCGGCAACAAATCCCATGGGCTCCAAGATTTCCATCAGAAGCTCTTGGCAACCCTTATCTTCTGGCGTCACAGAGGCGCGCTCAATGAAGGTTTTGACTCGGTGTAAGACGAGGGATTCAGTCACGACAGTTATGCTCTCAAAAGGTCATTGATACTGGTTTTGGCGCGGGTTTGGGCATCGACTTTTTTCACAATCACGGCGCAAGCTAGGCTGTGTGAGCCATCGGCAGCAGGCAGCGAGCCTGGCACAACCACGGAGCCTGAAGGCACGCGTCCGTAGATAATTTCGCCTGTTTCTCGATCAAAAATGCGAGTGCTTTGTGACAGAAAAACACCCATTGCGAGCACTGAGTTTGCCTCAACCACCACCCCCTCGACGACCTCTGAACGAGCGCCGATGAAGCAGTTGTCTTCAATGATGGTCGGGTTAGCTTGCAGGGGTTCGAGTACGCCACCAATGCCGACGCCACCCGACAGGTGTACGTTTTTACCAATCTGGGCGCAACTGCCGACAGTGGCCCATGTGTCGACCATCGTGCCTTCATCTACATAGGCACCAATGTTGACATAAGAAGGCATCAATACAACGTTTTTGCCGATAAAGGCGCCACGTCTGGCCACTGCGGGTGGCACAACGCGATAGCCACCAGCGTTAAAAGCATTTTGACCAAAACCGGAAAACTTAAGCGGTACCTTGTCAAAAAACTGCAACGGTGCTTGTCCCATTACCTCATTGTCATTGACACGAAATGACAGTAAGACCGCTTTTTTTAACCATTGATGAACCACCCAGTCTGCACCGATTTTCTCAGCGACTCGTAATGTGCCTTGGTCAAGCGAATCAATAGCGTGCTCAATGGCTTCGCGCACGGTGGCGTCAGCTGTTTGTGTTGACAAAGAGGCGCGCTCTTCCCAAGCGTGTTCAATGGTGGTTTGCAGATCAAGGGTCATGGTTCAGTCGTTCCTTAGAATTATGGGTCATCTTCACGAATGATCGGCAGTGTAGCCAATATTAGGTATCAAGGGCGTAATCGCCCATCAACCAGTCTGGCGTTGACTCCTAGCAAAGGCAGCAATTCGCTGGGCGCCTTCGACGCACTGTTCGATTGGCGCTACCAATGCAATTCGGATTCGGTTGGTACCAGGGTTAATGCCGCTGGCCTCACGCGACACGTAACTGCCAGGCAAGACCTTGACGGCCTGTTGATCCAGCAAGTCATGGGTAAATTTGGCGTCATCAAAGGCGGTAGCAGCCCAAAGGTAAAAAGAAGCATCGGGGCGCTTGACGTCGAGTACGGGGGCAAGAATGGGCAACACGGCCTCAAATTTATCGCGATAGGCTTGTCGGTTTGCGATGACATGACCCTCGTCTTGCCAAACGGCCGTGCTTGCGGCAGCAACAAGGGGGGACATGGCACTGCCATGGTAGGTTCGATAGAGTAAGAATTGCTTGATTAATTCGGCATTGCCCGCGACAAAACCAGATCGTAGCCCTGGTAGGTTGGATCGTTTAGACAAGCTTGAAAAACTGACCAGTTTTTCAAAAGTCGAGCGGCCAAGTTCATGGGCTGCTTGTAAACCGCCCATCGGTGGATTGCCTTCGTCAAGATAGATTTCGCTGTAGCACTCATCAGAGGCGATCACAAAATTGTGGCGGTCAGCCAGCTCAAAAAGGTAGCGCCAATCTTCTAGGCCCATGACGCTGCCCGCTGGGTTGCCGGGGCTGCAGACAAACATCAGTTGCGTTTCTTGCCAGATTTCAGCAGGAACACTTCGCCAGTCTGACAAGAAGTTTTTGTCAGCTTGGCTGTTGACGTAGTAAGGGCGCGCACCGGCCAAAAGCGCAGCACCTTCGTAGATTTGATAAAACGGGTTTGGGCAAACAACCC